>NZ_AP014879.1:2687500-2864672 GCF_002355735.1 Sulfuricaulis limicola
CGAAAAACGTGAGCGAGGCGGCCCTGGCGCCGGCCACGCCGCCCGAGACCGGCGCATCCAGCATGGCGATGCCGCGCTCGGCCAGGCGCTGGCCCACGTTGCGCGCGATCGCGGGCGCGATGGTGCTCATGTCCACGAGGATCATGCCGGGCAGGTCGCCGTGAATAATGCCATCCGGTCCGAGCGCGACCGACTCGACGTCGACTCCGGCGGTGACCATGGTGAACACCACCTCGCTCGCTCGCGCCACCTCGGCGGGCGTGGACAGCGGATTCAGGCCGAGGCAGCCGGCGTGGGCGCGCGAACGTTCGCCGCGCGCGTAAACGTTGAGCGTGTGCCCGGCCTCGAGCAGGTGCCGCGCCATCTCGCCGCCCATGTTGCCGAGGCCGATGAATCCGAGTCGCATGGGTTTCACCTTAATTTTGGGGCACGTATTCCGAGTGGACAGGAATGCCGTCGCCGCCACAGGACCAGTCCGCGCGCGAGTCCCAGAAGATGCGCCCTTCCGGTTTGATCACCGGATCGCTGTCCAGTGAACCGGCCGGGATGACGATCATGTCCGTCTCCTTCACGTAACGCGGCACCTGGCTGCCGCACACCGAGCAGAAGCGGCTGGTGAAGCGCTTCGCTTCCGGGATTTTGTAGGAATGCACCAGCGCTTCGCCCTTGATCCATTTGATCGACCCGGGCTTGATGAGCAGGTTTGAGGCATGCCCGGTGCCCGTGGCCTTGCGGCAGCGCGAGCAGTGACAATGATAAAACCGCTGCGGTTCGCCGCTGATTTCGTAGTGCACGGCACCGCAGAGACAACTTCCCCGAAAAGCCGCTTGGGTCATGGATTTCACCTTCTGTTGACGGACAATGTGAACATTACCTGATTAGTCGCGCAGCGTGCCAGGCGGGCGTCAGGGACGCAGGGATTGCTGCGCCTCGTCGAGGCGGCTGCGTGCCGCCAGCAGGTCGCGGCGCGGGAAGCGCGTCAGAACCACCACCCGCGGCGGCCGGCTGCCGATCGTGACCTCCGAGAACGTCAGTTCGTCGGCCGGCGCATCGGGCGCTTCGACCTTGATGTTCATGCGGTTGATACGCAGCCGCACGGTCTCGCGCTTCACGTAGCGCCCGGGGTCGGCGAGCACTGCGCTGATGCCGGCGATATAGCCGTCGAGTACCAAGGCGTCGCCGCGGTCCGGGGCCAGCACCTCCCGCTCGTGCAGGAGGCGCGCACGCAGCATGGCAATCTCGTCGTCGAGCCCCGCATTCGATTCGTAGTACAGCGACTCCATCGCCCCCCGCTTCTGCAGCAGGCCGCGCAGCCGCAGTTCCAGGACGTGCTGCTCCTGCCCGCGGTCGTGCGCGCGGTGCTCCTGTTCAACGATCCGCTCGAGCGCCTCGCCGATCAGGAACCCGAAGCCGCGCTGCTCGATGTTCTGGCGCAGCTGCTGCTCGTTGTCGCAGGCGCCGAACAGCCGGTAGTCGGAAAAGCTGATCACGGTCTGCGGCGCCTCGCGCTGGAGCACCTCGCCGCTCATGGCCACGCCGAAGCCATGCCGCTCGTGGCGGGTCACGCCCAGCCCGATGTACACCTCATCCGCCAGCGGATGGTCGTGGAAATACGCGCGCACCCCGGGATCGTCGCTGAAGAACCGTTGCAGTTCCGCGGCGGTCGCAAACAGGGCGCGCACCAGCGGATCGCCGGCCCAGCAGCGGGTATTGAATTCGACCGACGCCGCCAGCCATTGGCCGCACTCGGTGAAATAGGCGATGGTCTGCTCAACCGCCGGCGCCAGTTTGCGGGCGTAACCGGGAACTGCCCGCAGGCGCGGATCGACGCCGTCGACCACCTGCTCGATCGCCTGCCGCAGCAGCGCCGGATCGCAGCGTGGCGCGGTAACGGATTGACCGCTACCGGTCTGGCGCGCCAGCCAGGCGCGCACCTTGGCGATGAATGTCGGGCGCGGATCCATATTGCTGTTCCTATCTAACCATCAAGCGGTGGCGGGTCAACACGGCGCTGGCGACCTGGCGCAACTGATCCGGCCCGGATTTTCATTACCCGCGCGCGACATGCTCGCGCTCGGCCGCCGCCAGTTCCCGCAAACCTTGCAGCGCCTGTTCCAGCACCGGGTTGTCGGTGCTGCGCGGGTAGACCACGTAGGCGGGGTGCGCGTATTCGGGCGAGCCCGCAACGCGGTGCAACCGGCCGGCGGCAATAAAAGGCGCGGCCATGCGCGCAGGCAGGAAGCAGCTGCCGCCGTTGGCCAGCGCCAGCTGGATGCCGAGCCAGCCGATGTCGGCGATCTGCGCCGGCCCTTCGAGGTCAGGATAACTCTGGGCATGCTGGGCGTAAAAACCCGGACCCCATTCAACGTAGATGTAATCCTCGCCCGGGCCCTTGTCGTCGGGGCGCGAACTGACCAGCACCAGGATTTCGTCGAACAGGTGCTCGACGACCAGGCCGGGACTGTGGGTCGGCGTGTACATCAGGCCGATGTCGAGCGAGCCCTCGATCAGCCGGCGCATGAGATCTTCCTCGAAACCGATCTCGCTGTGGATCACGACGTCGTTCGCGCGATGCCGCATCCACCCGACCCACTGCGGCAGAAATCCCTCCCACAGAGCGTGGCGCCCGCCGAGGCGCAGGCTGGCGCGGTAGCGTTCCGGCAGGCCGGCGTCGTCGCGCGCCTGTTCGGCAGTCAACACCAGACGCTTGGCGTAATCGAGGAAACGCCGGCCCGCGGGCGTCAGGCTGGCGCCAGCGCGGTTGCGCACGAACAGCCGGGTGCCGAGTTCATCCTCCAGCCGCTGGATGCGCGCGCTGACGGTCGACTGGGTCAGGTGCAGTTGCTTGGCCGCTTCGAGAAAACTCCCGTTTGCGGTAATGGCGAGGAAAGTCCGGGCCTGGTCGATATCCATGCGGAAAAATCCTATATATCGATAATATCGATATTATATAGCGAATAATATCGTTTGATTGCTATATAAACGACCTCTAATATTCAGAGCACCAAGGCATTCTGGAGAGGACAAACGCCATGAATCAAGCCGTGAACAAACTGAGCACCGACTATCGGGTCGCACGCGACCCCGAAGGTTATCTCGTCGATCCGGTGGACTGGGACGAATCCATCGCCTGCCGCCTGGCCGAGGAAGAGGGCATCGAGCTGAAAGAAGACCACTGGCCGGTGCTGCGCTTCATCCGTGAACGCTGGAACACCAACCGGATCGCGCCAGACGTGCGCCACGTCATGGAATACCTGTCAAATGAGCACGGCTTCGACAAGAAGACGGCCAAGACCCATCTCTACAAGCTGTTTCCCTATGGCTACGTGAAGCAGGCCTGCAAGATCGCCGGCATGCAGAAGCCGCGCGTCTGGAGTACCGGCTGAACGGCCCGGTCGGACATACCGGCGAGGTACCCCACAGAATCCCCCCGACAGGCAAATCGGGATATTGCAGACCCGGCAACGTCCGGGTCTTTTTTTGTCTTGCGCGGCCAGGCCGGTTCGCGCCGGGTTCTGGCGTTAATTACGGGAAATCCCGGATTGTCATCCATGCGTGGCAGCCTGCCCCGAAAACCCGCCCCGAGCCGCTGTCTATACTCATTTTTATCGTCAAAGAGGAACGCCCGTGTCCGACATCCTGTGGTGGGTCGCCGTATCGTTCGCCATGCTGGGCGCGGTCATGCTCGTCGCTGCCGGGGCGGCACTGCGGCGTCGGCGTCCGCTGCGCATGAGCGCGCGCCTGTTGCTGGCGCTGGTGTTCCTCGCGGGCGCCACGGCCAGCGGCGCCGTCGCCCTGGGCGTGCAGGGTTACCGCGCGCTGACGCACGAGGAGCTCGCCGCCACGGTGCGCACCGAACCCCTCGGCCCCAACCGCTTCCGGGCGCAATTCCGTTTTCCCGATGGGCGCGAGGTGGCGTACACACTCAACGGCAACCAGCTGTACGTGGACGCGCGCATCCTCAAGTGGCATCCATTCGCCAATATTTTCGGTCTGCACACGGTGTACGAACTCGACCGCGTCGCCGGCCGCTATCTCGATCTCGCGCAGGAACAGCAGCAACCGCGCACGGTGCAGTCGCTCGCGCCCGAGCGGCAAGTGGACCTGTTCAGCCTGCGCCAGCGCTATGCGCTGCTCAGCCCCCTGCTCGATGCCGACTACGGCTCGGCGACCTTCGCCGCCGCCGACAGCCCGGCGCAATACGAAGTGCGCGTCTCGACCACCGGCCTGCTGATCCGGAAACTGGAGCCGTAGCGGGTTACGCCCGGACCCGGGGCGGGCTGAACGCAATCGACTGGCGTTCAATCTTGTTTCCATCGCAAACGAACATGTCGGCCCCGAACGGAAACACGTGGCGGGTCGACTCGGCGTGCCACGCGATGAACAGGGTGTTGTGCCGGACGTGCAGCGCATCCACGCTGATCCCTGGCGAGTCGCCCTTGTCGATGGTGCCGAACTCCGCCAGCAGGCCCTGGTAAAGGGCGCGGATCCGGTCCCGGCCCTCGAACACACCGTCCGGCGTCATGACCACAGCGTGCTCGGCGAAATCGTCGAGCACGGCATCGAGGTTTCCGGAGGTGAAGGCCGAGACGTGTTTTTTGAACGTATCCAGCACACCCTGTTCCTCGCTCGTGAATCTTTGTTGAGTCGCTTTCATGTCGCAGTCTCCCTGTCAGCTTGCCGCGGCAGGCTGACGATCAAGATGGTTGAGGGAACGAAAAATCATGATGTTTATATGCGGATGATCTGGCCCTTGAGCGAATAAAGCACGCCCAGCACATCCTTCTTCACGTCATCGCCCAGATTGTTTTTATCCATGGCCGACAAAATATCGTCCACGGCCGCGATGAATTCCTGCTCCGAGATGTTCATGCCCTTGTGCGCGGTCACCAGATCTTTTCCGGTATAGGCCTGGGGCCCGCCGGACCCGGCGCAAAAGAACTCGACCGACATGCGCTTGGCGCGTTCGACATCGGGGGTATTTTCAAACCGGGTTTTGATGAGGGGATTCGCAAAATGCGCGTCCACGGCGTCATCCACCAGCCGCGTGATTCCCTCGATACCGCCCAGACGTTCATAAAGTGTTTTTGCCATGAGATTCTCCTGTCAGGAATTACGAGAAACCGATATCCGGCCCCGCTTGTTCTCAATTCACCGCCGCCACTTCGACCGGACGACGTTCCTGCGCCGGACGGATGTTCTGGTTGGTGCGGAAGAAATTATCCGGATCGTAGCGGTCCTTGAGCGCCGCCAGCCGTTGATAAATCGCGGTTCCGTAGGCGGCGTGCAGCCGTTCCGGGCGTTCGTCGTCAGCCATGAAATTGACATACACCGCGCCGGTGCCGAACGGCCGCAGCGCCGCCCAGGTGTCGCGCACCCACTTCACCTCGCGTCCGGTATCACTCTTGTTCTCCCAGGCGCCGGCGATGTTGACGATATAGCGTGCATCGCGTCCGCTGGCGGCGGTCTCGGTCGCGCCGACGCGGCTGATGGCACCGCCGAGCTGGAACACCAGGATCGCCGAATGTGGCGAGCCGAGCTGACGCGCCTGCGCGATCAGGGTATCGATCGCGTCATCCCTGATTTCGCGCAGATACTCGGACTTCCAGTAATACTGCCGACCGGCGAGCTGGCCGCCGTCGAGCATGGTCTGCATCGCGGTGAACGGCTTCGGCCCGATGACGTCCGCGAGCGGCCGGCCGAATTCCTTGAGCGGCTTGAGCACGCGCGCGCCCTCCACCGGATCGCCGTGGTAGCAAACGACGATCGCCACCACCGGCTTGCCGTGCAGCTCCTTCGGCAGGAACGGCGCCGGCGGCGCCGGGCGCAGTACCGCCAGGGCCCCCAGCTCCTCGGGGGCGGAAGCGGTGAATTCGCGGAAGAACTCCAGGACCTCGGCGGCCTTATCCAGCGGATACAGAATCATGCCGCCCATGACCTGCGGGCCCGCCGGCTGGAGGCGAAACCTGAACGCCGTCACCACGCCGAAGTTCCCGCCGCCGCCGCGCAGGCCCCAGAACAGATCGGCGTTCTCCTTTGCGCTCGCGCGCACGACCTGCCCTTCCGCGGTGATCAGCTCGGCCTCGAGCAGGTTGTCGCAGGTGTAACCGTACTTGCGGCTCAACCAGCCGAAGCCGCCGCCCAGCGTCAGCCCCGGGACGCCGGTGTTGGAAATGATCCCACTCGGCACGGCCAGTCCATACAGCTGGGTCTCGCGGTCCACGTCGCCCCAGGTGGCGCCCGGTTGCACCACCGCCTCGCGCGCATCGGCGTTTACCAGCACGGCCTTCATCTGCGACAGGTCGATGGTGAGGCCGCCGTCGCACAAGGCGGTGCCGGCAACGTTGTGCCCGCCGCCGCGCACCGAGATGAGCAGGTCGTGTTTACGGGCAAAGCAGATCGTCTCGATGACGTCGGCCACGCCCTGCACGCGCGCGATCAGTGCCGGCTGTTTTTCGATCATGCCGTTCCACACGGCGCGCACGCCGGCGTAGTCGGCGTCGCCGCGCCGCACCAGTCGCCCGCGCAGACGCTTGGCGAATTCATCAATATCAGATATTGCTAATGTTCCCGGACTGCCGTCGAGTTGCGTAATCGCCATTGAGTTCATGTTGATCTCCCAAGCAAGGTAAAGGGTCAGGTTTTCATTACCCGCACAGGATGGTACGGTGGCGGGGTTTCAACAAGTACAACATCTGTAGCGGTTCGGCGGGAGCAACAGGAAGGCGACTCATGAAAGGTTACGGACAATTCTGCCCGGTGGCCAAGGCCGCCGAAGTATTGGGTGAACGCTGGACACTGCTGGTGGTGCGCGAACTGCTGTGCGGCAGCCGCCACTTCAACGACCTGCGGCGCGGCGTGCCGCTGATGTCGCCGACGCTGCTGTCGCAACGCCTCAAGCAGCTTGAGCGCGCCGGCATCATCGAGCGCGAGCCGGACCGGCAGAACAAACAGGGCATGGCCTACCAGCTCACCGCCGCCGGCCACGAATTGACGCCGGTGGTGATGATGCTCGGCAACTGGGGGCAACGCTGGGCGCGCAGCGACCTCAAGCGCGAGGATCTCGACCCGGCGCTGCTGATGTGGGACATGCACCGGCGGCTCAACACCGAGAAGCTGCCAGCGCAGCGCACGGTGCTGCAGTTTGAATTTCGCGACGTGAACAGCGCCAAGCGCTTCTGGTGGCTGGTGATCAAGCGCGACGAGGTGGACGTGTGCATGAAACGTCCGGGCTACGACGTGGATGTGCAAATCACCACGAGGCTGAAGACATTGGCCGCCGTCTGGATCGGCGATGTCCGCCTGCGCGATGCCATCAAAGAGGGACAAATCGAGCTGCAAGGACCGAGTCAGCTTACGCATCAGCTCGACTCGTGGCTGGCGCTCAGCACCTTCGCCAATATCAAACCGGCCACCAGGGCCTGAACCATGCTACCCGCCGAACCGACCCTGGCGGCCCTGCCCAACACGGTGCAACGCTATTTCCTGGCAACCCGTCCGGCGTTCCTGAGCGTCACCTTGTTCGGCGCATTGATCGGCCTGGGAACCGCGCAGATCGACGGCGTTCAGATCGTCTGGCTGACGGCGTTCGTGACCGTGGTGTTCGCGCTGCTGGCGCACGCGGGAGTGAATGTCCTGAATGACTATTACGACGCCCTGAATGGCACGGATGCCATCAACACCGAGCGCGTGTTTCCCTACACCGGCGGCAGCCGTTTTATCCAGAACGGCGTGCTCACGCTGGCGCAGACGGCGCGTTTCGGCGTGGCGCTGTTCGCGGCGGTCATGCTGGCCGGAATCTGGCTGACCGCGAACTCCGGAAACGGCCTGCTGGCGATCGGCCTGGCCGGGCTCGTCATCGGCTGGGGCTACTCGGCCGCGCCGCTCCGGCTCAACAGCCGCGGGGCCGGCGAGCTGTGCGTCCTGACCGGGTTCGCGCTGATCGTGGTTGGCGCCGACTATGTACAGCGGCACGCGTTCTCGCCGATGCCGGTCGTCGCTTCCCTGTCGTACGCGCTGCTCGTGACCAACATTCTCTACATCAACCAGTTTCCTGACCGCCAGGCCGATGCCGCCGCCGGCAAACGCCATTGGGTGGTGCGGCTGGCGCCGGAACAGGCGCGTTGGGGTTATGTCGTACTGGCGCTGGCCGCCAACGCCTGGTTGATCGGCGCGGTACTCGCCGGCGTGCTGCCGGCGCTGGCGTTGGTGGCGCTGGTGGCTGCGATACCCAGTGCCCGCGCCGCGGCCGATTTGTTCCGCTATGCGGCCCAGCCACGCGCGCTCATGCCGGCGATCCGGCGCACCATCGCGGCGGCCTTGCTGCACAGTCTGTTGCTTTCGTGCGCGCTGTTCTTATAGAGCAATCAGCCCGCGATAAACGCCGTCACGCGCGCGATCACGTCCGGGTCGCGCAGGATGCGGCGATGGCCGAGACCGGTGGTGCGGACGAATTGCGCACCGGGCCAGGCCCGCGCCACCGCGGCGCCTCCCTCGATGGGGGCGTCGCGGTCGTCCTGGTCATGGATCACCAGCCCCGGCACGTCGAGCCGGCGCGCCAGGACTTCGGGCGAGAAGCGCTGCCACAAATCAGCGCCGAAGTCCGCCTCGAATTTCTTGTTGAATATTTCCTGCACCCGCGGCGCGATATCCAGCGCGGTGAAAAAACTTTGCGTGAGCCAGCGCACATTGGCCGGCGGGCTGACGGCGACAATGCGGTTCACCTTGAGCCCCTGCTGCACCGCGTAGATCGCGCAGGCGACGCCGAAGGAATGCCCGATGATCGCGTGCACCGTTCCGCAGGCACGGGCCACGGCGTGGATGGCCTCGCTGATTTCCGGCAGGCTGGTGGCGCGCCCCGGCGAGCGGCCGTGTGCCGGCGTGTCGAACGCCACCACCCGGTAACCGGCGCGGACCAGCTCCGGCGCGAACGCGCCGAGTTGCGCGCCGCGCCCGTTCCAGCCGTGCACCAGCAGCACCACCGGTCCCGTGCCCCAGGCATCGACCGCCAGCCGCTGGCCGTGAAATTCCACGTCCAGAGACTGGGCCGTGCGGCGCCATTCCTTTTCCCGCGCCGGTTCCGGATAACGCAACGGTTGAAACCACAGGCGATACACCCAGCGCCCGGCCAGGGCCGGCGCGACCAGGCCCAGCAGGCGAATCGCCATGCGCAGCATCCAGAAAGCTACTGGCATGGACAGGGAACGGAATGCGGTTTGTTATTCATGGTCGCGTCCCGGCGTCGGGAGGTTAGAAACCTTTCGGTTCAGAACTGATGCCAACATTTACTCACACGCCCGTTTTCTCAACAACCCCTGCTCCATACAGAATACGGCTCGATGACCGGCTTGCTGATTCGCAAGCTGGCGCTTAACCCAACCAAGGAAAATCCCGAACAGGGGTATTGGCGAAAACCCGGAACCGGCCCGGGTTTTCAGTGTGCTACCAGGTGCGCACGCGGCCGGTGTCGACGTGGATGAAATCGGAGCTGGCGTAGTAGCCCACGCCGCCGGCGCGCAGCGAGAGCGCGGCGCGGTGCAGGTCGCGCAGCTCGACACCGGCGAGACGGATGTCGATGGCCTGGCCGCGGGTGTGCAGGCTGTTGCGGGCCACGCCGCCGCTGTTACGGTGCATCTGTGCGTTGGTGGCGGGCGAGCGGTAGCCGGAGATGACCTGGAATGTGCCGGACGCGGCCGTGAGCTGTTGCAAATCGTGCAGGATGTCGAACAGGCGCGGGTCCATGGCCGCGACCTCGCCGCTGCGGTGATCGCGCAACAACCGGTCGAGCGTGGCGAGTTCGCTCGCCACGTACTCGCCATCGGCCCAATACGTGGCGCGGGTCTGCTCGCCGGTGTGCGTGTTGTAGAACGACAGCACGCGCTCGCCTGTCTGCGGCAAGGCCACGCGCGCCAGCGCGGGCACAGCGACCAATCCCGCGCCCACGCCCAGTGAAAACCTGAGAAATCCCCTTCGGCTCAACATCTGACTGCTGACTCCCTGGATGATGCTCTTATCTAATAAGTCTAGCTTGGAGGCAGGGTCAGAAACGACGCGTCGGCGCACCCGTTATCGCGCCCGCTGCGCCACTCGTCACTTGGCCGGGTAGTATCCGGCCAGAATGCGCTCGCGCTGGTATACGTCCTCGCGGAAATGCACCAGTCCGTCGTCGTCGACCCAGCTCGTGAGATAGAGCACGTACACCGGGATCGGCTCGGGCAGGCGCAGGGTCTGCTGGTTCTGCGTGTCGATCTCGTTGCGCAGACGCTCCTCGTCCCAGCCGTCGAGCCGTCGCAGCGCGTGCTGCGCCAGCGCCATGGCCTGCTCGAGGCGCACGCAGGATTCACTGAAGGTGCGGGTGTCGCGCTCGAACAATGCCTTGTCCGGCGTATCGTGCAGGAACACGCCGAACGGATTGGGCAACATGAACGACAGGCGCCCGAGGCTGTTCTTCGGGCCCGGCTCCTGGCGCAGCCGGTAATCAAAGCTTTCGGCATCCATGCTGATCCAGTCGAGTTGCCCGGGTTCGATTTCCTCGCTGTAGCCGTTACCGTTACTCGCGTCAAAGACGCGGATGCCGCGCGTCGTAAAAAAGAGCGGGTCGCGCTGCTGCTTCGGCAGCAGCACCTCGCGCGCAATGCGCTCCGGCACGTTCCAGTACGGGTTGATGGCCAGGGTCTGCAGCGACGCCGCGAACGACGGCGTCGGCTGCTCGGGCATGCCCACGATCACGCGCATACCGAGCACCGTGCGCCCGCGCTCGACCACCGCGAGTTCGAAGCCGGCGCTGTTGACCAGGATGTAGTGCTCGCCGAAATCGCGCGGCATCCAGCGCCAGCGCTCCAGCGTGCGGCGCAGCTGGGCGATGCGCGCCGCCACCGGGACGTTGAGTGCCGCGCGCGTGCGCGCACCCACGACACCGTCGGCCTGCAAACCGTGGCGCTGCTGGAAGCGCTTCACCGCGGCCTCGAGCGGCGCGTCGTAGGCCTCGTGGTTCCCGAACGAAAATCCGGAGAGATCGCCCTCGGCGCGCAGCCGCTCGCGCAGCAACGCAATTTGCTCCGGTGCCGCCGGCGCCTTGCCGGGACCGAACTCCGGTCCGGGTGACAGCGCCGGCCAGCCGCCCGCGTGCGCGATGCTTTCGTAGCGCGCCAACGCCTCGCGCAGACGTTCATAGGCCGGGTGCGACGGCGCCAGCGAATCGATCAGCGCGGCGAAATCGCCGTCGTTGCCCACCGCGGCGAGCGCGGCGGCGGGATCGAAGTCCGCCACCGGCAGGTACCAGCTCGGGTCGGCTTCGTGCGGGCCCACCCGGCCGGTGCGCAGGTCGAGGCTGTAACGCTCGAAGGCGCTGGTGAGATACAGCTCGAGGCAGGCCTGCCCGGCCGGCGAACGGTCGCGCCAGTGCGCCTCGATGTCGTCGATCCGGTAGCGCGCGGGCTCCAGGCCATGCTGCCCGGCGGTGCGCAGCAAGGCGCGCAACAGGCGGGCACGGGCGCCCGGTCCCCGGTAACTGACCCAGTGCGGGCGCGGGCTGTCCGGCTGGTAAAACGGCGCCAGCCGCCGCGGGTCGAGGCGCGACTCGCTGCACGACACGACCGGCGCGGCCAGCGATGCGCGCAGCGCTTCCGCGAGCGCGGCGTCGGGAGCCGGCTCGGCGCGCGCGGCACCTAACGTGGCGAACATCAGCAGCGCCGTGAACGCGCATTGCGCGCCCGATGGCGTTCGCTGGAAATGGTCGGTGGTGCGCACGGCGGGACTACCTCGGACAAACACGCAGACTTACGCACTCAATTTACCACAGTCGGGCGGTGCCGGCTCATGCGCCGCCGTCGCACGAGAGATATATTGGAATACTCTGCTCTGATTCGCGCTTTTACTGACCGCCGGCCCAGGCAGGCGGCCGGACACCGCCCTGGATTCGGCTACACTTCAAGACAATTCCTCAAAAAACAGGTGCGTCATGAACAACTGGATCTGGATAGGGAAATTCGTCATCGTCATCGCCGCCGCGCTGGCGCTGGGCGAGGTGCTGGGCAGCCTGGAGCTGTTCCGCAGCACCACGCTCGGCACGCCCAAGGTCACCGCCGGCTCGCTGGTGCGCTTTATCGCCCACGGCGGCGCGCTGGTGCTGTTGTGGCTACTCGGCCAGCAACTGACGCGGCAAATCCGCGCCCTCAACGGCGGCCTGGCCCGGCTCGCCGACCCGGTGCTGGCGCTGATCACGCTGATCATCACGGCCAGCGCTTACGTGGTGCTGATCAATTTCAGCGCGGCCTTGCTCGGCGAGAACCTGCGCAGCTTCCTCGACTGGATGTTCATCTTCGGCATCCTCGCCGCCGCGGTGTGGCTGGTGTGGGCGCTGTTCCAGAATTCCGAAGCGGTCATGGAAGCCATCGGCAAGTCCGGGAAAGCCAAGACGGGATAGTCCGGGTTCAACGCAAACCAAACACAAACGGCCCCGCGCGGGGCCGTTTTGTTTTGAATCTCCGCCGAACTAAATCCCGGCCGCAACGCCGGCACGCTGCTTCGAGCGCAGCCACAGCAGCGCGCCGAGAATGAACGCGATCGGCAGCAGTACGCCGAGATTGACGGCGCGCCAGCCGAGAAGATAGTGCAGCGCGCCGGCGGAGAGGCTCGAAACCGTCACCATCGTGAACACCAGAAAATCGTTGAGCGCCTGCGCCTTGGCCTTTTCCTCGATGCGGTAGGTCTCGGTGAGCAGCGTGGTCCCGCCGACGAACAGGAAATTCCAGCCCACGCCCAGCAGCACCAGCGCGCCCCAGAAATGCGTCAGGTCCGTGCCGCCCAGGTTCACCACCACGCACAGGACGTTCAGCACCGCGCCGGTCAGCATGATGTTGAGCACCCCGAAGCGGCGGATGAGATGGCCGGTGACGAAGGACGGCGCGAACATGCCGAGCACGTGCCACTCGATCACGAAAGCGGTGTCGGGGAAGGGGTGCGCGTGGGCGTGCATGGCCAGCGGCGTGGCCGTCATCACCAGCGACATGACGCCGAAGCCGACCGCCGCGCCGAGCACGGCGACCACGAACTTGCCCTGCGTCGCGATTTCCCGCAGCGGCCGGCCGGTGTCGTGCGCCTCGTGCGCGCCGGGGCGCGGGATGTCGAGGAACAGCAGCACCGCGAGCGAGGCAACGTAGAGGCCTGCGAGCGCGAGGTAGCTGCCGGCGAACTCCGCCGATGGCAGCAACCCGATGCTCCACTTCGCGAGATTCGGCCCCACGACGGCGGCGATCACGCCGCCGGCCATGACATAGGAAATGGCGGTCGGGCGGTAGTCGTCGGTCGCGATATCCGCCGCCGCGAAGCGATAGTAGGTCCCGAAGCCGTTGAACACGCCGAACAGCACGGCGCCGGCGCAGAACAGGAAAAACGAGCCGTGCACGATGGCCCAGGAGGCGAGTCCCGCGCCGGCTAGGCCGAACAAGGTGCCGACGATGAAACCCGCGCGTCGGCCGACGTGCTTCATGAACATCGAGGCCGGGATGGTGGTGAGCATGGTGCCGAGGAACTGCAGGCCGAGCGGCAGGGTCGCGAGCGCCTTGTTCTCGGCAAGCTGGTAACCCACGAGCGCGGACGTGGTGGCGAGTAGGATATTGCCGCTGTTCATGAGCGCCTGGCAGAACGACAACAGCCAGACGTTTTTCTTCATTCGGTTCATGCGTATGTCTTGAAGGAATTCAAAATACGATGAAGGAGGGGGAGTCTAACCCGGCTTCCGTGTGTTCAGGAAATCGTTCCTGGCTCCTTGATTACTTGCATTATCCGGGTTGCGCTTCTCGCGCCGGGGTTGGCAGTGTGGGTACTTTATCCTGGCCCGTGTGCGCCAGAATAATTTCCAAAAACTCCTGGCCGTAAGCCGCGAGTTTGCGTTCACCGACACCGGAGATCTCGCCGAATTCGCCCAGCGTGCGCGGGCGGCGCTCGATCATTTGCGTGAGCGTGGCGTCGTGAAACACGACGTACGGCGGGACACCCTGATCGAGCGCCAGCTGGCGCCGGCGGGCGCGCAGCGCTTCCCACAACGCCGAGTCGGTCGTGTTGGCGAACGCCGTGCGTGCGCGCGTCGCGGCCTTTTTGGTTTTTTCGGCTTTGATTTCGCGCCGCAGCATGAGGCGCTCTTCCCCGCGCAGCACCGGACGGCAGGCGTCGGTGAGCTTCAATGAACCGTGGCCTTCGATATCCACCGCCAGCAGGCCGCGCGCGATCAGCTGGCGATAGATGCTGCGCCATTCGTTCGCCGCCAGGTCCTTGCCGATGCCGAAAGTGCTGGATTTATCGTGGCCAAAGCGTTGCATGCGTTCATCGGCCTTGCCCATCAGCACATCCATCAGATAGTTCACGCCGAAGCGCTGGCCGGTGCGATGCACGCAGGACAAGGCCTTTTGCGCGGGCAGGCTGGCGTCCCAGGTTTCGGGCGCATTGAGGCAGGTGTCGCAGTTGCCGCAAGGCTGCGCCAGCGTCTCGCCGAAATAGCCGAGCAATGCCTGACGGCGGCAAGTGATGAGCTCGCACAGACCGAGCATGGCGTCGAGCTTGTGGCGCTCGACGCGCTTGCGCGCGGCGTCGGACTCGGAGGTTTCCAGCATCTGGCGCAGCAGGATCACGTCCTGCAGGCCGTAAATCATCCAGGCATCGGCCGGCAAACCGTCTCGCCCGGCGCGTCCGGTTTCCTGATAATACGCCTCGATGCTCTTCGGCAGATTCAGGTGCGCGACAAAACGCACGTTGGGCTTGTCGATGCCCATGCCGAAGGCGATGGTGGCGACGATGATGACGCCTTCTTCGTTGATGAAGCGCGACTGGTTATGCAAACGCACCTCGGCGGCAAGGCCGGCGTGATACGGCAGCGCGTCCAGGCCCTGGGCCTTGAGCCATTCGGCGACTTCCTCCACGCGCTTGCGCGACAGGCAATAAACGATGCCGGCGTCGCCGGCATGTTCCGTGCGAATGAACCGCAGCAACTGTTCGCGCGCGCTGCCGCCGCCCTGGGTGATGCGGTAACGGATATTGGGGCGGTCGAAACTGCTGATGAACGCACGCGCATCTTCCAGCGCGAGGCGCGCGCTGATCTCGCGGCGCGTGGGCTCGTCGGCGGTGGCCGTGAGCGCGATGCGCGGGATGTCCGGGAAGCGCTGGTGCAGCACCGAGAGCTGCATGTATTCCGGGCGAAAATCGTGGCCCCATTGCGAGACGCAATGGGCCTCGTCGATGGCGAACAAGGCGATCCGGGCACGCGCCAGCAGATCGAGCGTGCGCTCGAGCAGCAGGCGTTCGGGCGCGACGTAAAGCAAATCGAGTGCGCCATCCAGTAATTGCTGCTCGATGCGGCGCGCCGCCTCCGGCGTGAGCGTGGAATTGAGGAAAGCCGCGCGCACGCCGGCCTGGCGCAACGCCGCCACCTGGTCTTGCATGAGCGCAATCAGCGGCGAGACCACGATGCCCGTTCCGGCGCGCGCGATGGAAGGAATCTGGAAGCACAGGGACTTGCCGCCGCCGGTGGGCATGAGCACCAGCGCATCGCCGCCGCGCATGAGGGTGTCGATCACTTCCGCCTGCGGCGCGCGGAAATGCTCGTAGCCGAAAACGCTGCGCAGGATATGCAGAGGTTTGTCGTGCGTCCCGGACGAAGTATTGTTTCTTGTCACGACGAGCCCTGGTTGATCGCGTAAGGTGCGGCTAGGTTATCTGATACCGGTTTTCGGCTCAATTTGTTCGACATTGTCTCCGGGGATAACCTCACACAGCCCGGCTGAAAATCGGCGATGGCGCCGAACGCTATAAGGCGTCATGTAATCCCTGCATCGGTTTGTTTTCCGACGAACACGCCACGAGGGCCGACCAACAAGCGCCGCCGAAACGATCCAGACCGTATAGTACAGTCCCTGCCCTGAAAAACTGTGCCGTTGACGTTGCCCGCGACACTGGCGAACTGATCAACCCCGAGCAACCCATTGCAAGGAAGCAAAAAATTTTAATTCGTCTCAGGAGAAATCATGCTCAAAACCCTGATCGTTTATATTCATCTGCTCGCGACCGCCTTCGCCCTGGTCGAGCTGCTCAAATTCGATATTCGCCTGCTGTGGAACCTCAACCGGCCGCTCGCCGCTGCCGACCTGCAACGACTGATCAGCACCAAGAATACCGTCACGCTGGCACTGGTCGTGCTCTGGATCACGGGCATCTGGTTCGTGGTCAACGGAGTGATCGATGAGCCCGACAAGTACCTGACCAACCAGAAGCTGTGGATGAAACTGTTCACCGTCTCGCTGCTGACCGTGAACGGCATGCTGATGCATTCGGTCGGCTTTGCCCGCCTGCGGCCCGGCGTGGTATTCAGCCAAATGGCGCTCAGGGGCCAGTGGATCCTGCTCGGCATGGGCGTGGTGTCATCGGTGTCATGGATGTTCGCCGCGTTCCTCGGCATCGCCCGGGTGTGGAATTACTCCGCCAGCTTCCATGACCTGTTCGTCATGTACCTGTGGTTCCTGTGGGGCGGTTTCACCGCCGCCAGCCTGCCGCTGCTGTACCTGCGATTGCGCCACAACAACGCGCGCGTGTCGGACACGCTCAAGTTCAATCTGCTCAAGACCTTGTCGCTGTTCCACGGATTCAGCGACGCCATCTTGTGGGAATTCCTGCACCTGTCGGAATGGCGCCGCCTGAAGCCGGAGCAGACATTGATCGAGGAAGGCAAGGCTGCCCGCTCGTTTTATATTCTGGCGAACGGCGAGGCCAGCGTTGAGAAGAACGGCAAACCCATCGGCGTGCTCAAAGTCGGCGACTACTTCGGTGAAATCGCCTACATTCGCGAGCAGGCCGCGACCCGCGCCGCCACCGTTACGACCCGGAGCGAGGCGATGGTGATCAGGGTAAAAAGCGAAACCCTGACCACGGCCAGCGACGAACTGCGGTTCTCCCTGCATCGCGCGTTCCTGCGCGCCTTGGACGAGCGCCAAACCCGCACCGAGTACCAGCTGGCCGCGCCCTGAGCCCGATGCACTGAATAATCCGGGTTTGGCGCAGCTCCAACCAAAACGGCCCCGCGAGGGGCCGTTTTGGTTTCAGCGTCCATGTTGAAGGAATACTTTAATATCCGGGATTCCAGTCTCCCTAGTGAAGTCTGCCTTCAATAACCATTATTTCGTTGCTTTCGCCTCCGTAATCCACGGTTCAAGACGCCTGCCATAAGCCACTGAGACTTCGAACGGTGAAGCGGCAACGCCATATTCATTTGTTCGCGCGCCCTCCTGCATGGACGCAAATATCTCGCGATACCGGGCCGGAACGTTGATCTGGGAAACGCTCAGACCGGAGACGTATCCCACCAGCTTCGGTTTGCGATTTTTTTCGCCGAGATACGGCTGAATCTGCCCGCGCAGGATCGCATAGCGTTTACGGTCGGGATACCGGGCGCGCAAGCTCGCTACATCAAGGCCCGCGTCAACGACGAACAGGCGGCTGTATGTTTGTTCTTCCTGGTACAGCTCCTGTTTGGCGTTTTTTACCCGCAGCTCGAATTCCTTCTTGCCGGGATTCGCCTTGAGCAGCGCTTCTTCCTTCTGCAGATGTTTTCGCGCGTCGTCCAGCATCGCCCGATAGACCTGCCCATCGAGCTCCAGCACCAGCAGTGCCTCCCGCGGCAGCAGCTTGTCGTAGTGCATGCCTGCGCGCTGCGAATTCTCGGGTTCCGCGACATCGAATCCCAATGCCGCGAGCTTGGCCTTGTCCAGCCAGCCCGGCGCGTTGCCTGAACCGACATATCTCCATCCCATGACAGGGAGGCTGTCATCCTGTATGGCATGCACTCTCCACTGCAAGGCCAGCGAGATGCCGCTGTTCTCCTGGCTGAGACCCCATCCGTAGGGAAGATGAAGCTCGCGCTCCGTCAGCGTCAGCGTACTTTCCGGTTCGTCCGAGCGGTTGTATGCCACACCGACGAGCGCCACGGCGTTGGTGGTCAGGATAAGCGCCAGGCCGGCGACAAGCGTATGCGTGCGCGACCACTTCATGATGAAGCTCCCAACAACCTGTAATTCGTCGCCCGCAGGCGGCGCAGCACCAACAGAAGCAGGATGGCGGCGAGTCCCAGCACCAGGAAGAAGAGATACTTCGGCATGATCTCCCACCACCAGTCAAAGAACTTGGTGTAGAGGAAAATCACGAAAAAAGTCATGCCGGTATTCACCACTTCAGGCCAATGCCGGCGTGCGCCCAGCCAGATCGCGCCCGCGCTGCCGGCAAAACCCAACAACTGGTACAGGCCCTCCACGATGTCCGGGTCAAGCTCGAGATAGCTCCCCTTCCCCCAGTTCGCGAGGACCAAAGCCGGCAGAAACAGCGTCAGCAAACCGAATATGCGATAGATGCCCGCAAAACCCGTGAAGCGCGTGTGATCGACGAACTGCGGGATCAGGAAAAGCACCAATGCCGCGGGAAAGAAATTCTCTGGTCGGCGGCTGAAATCGATCCAGTACAGGCCGCTCCATGTCCCCACGCGTGCCGATATGTAGGCAACCACGCACAGGATGCCCATGGCCAGCAGCAAACGCAGGTCGCAGGTATAGGCAAGCAGGAACGCGAGCGCCGCCCATGGTATCAGCGCCTTGTCGGACGGCGTGATGTTGAATATCTGGCCCAGCATGGAGATGTTGAGCACAAAACAGGCGAAGGCCACCATCGCCGCGAGCTTGGCGAAATAGCCCGACTCGTCGCGGCTCTGAATCCAGACCGTTGCCGCGAGCGTTCCCACCGCCGATAAAACCAGGGTCACCACCTGCCATGGCGTCGAGAGCAATCCCCAGAACTGGTAGAAGAGAAAAAAGACGCTCGCCGCCAGCGCCAGCGCACCGAGGAACGAGGCGATGCGCATGCCCAGCGACAATTGCTTGGCTTGGGCATCACGGTCAATGTCGTAATCCTGGGTATATTGCGAAAGCAGGCGCTCGTGATGATCCGTCAGCGTTCGTTTTTGTTCTTCGGTCAGTGATAAAACTCTGTCTCTTTCCAGACGATCGAGCTCGCGCCGGAATACGCGAATATCATCCGCTCGCTGTTGCGCGTCGCTGCGTGAGGGTACGTTCATGGTAAGTAATACTTAGCCCAGGCAATGCGAAAATGCCATGGCGCGTCAATCTCTCATTAGCATGCGCTAATATTTAGCGCGCTTCTTGCGTTTCGACGCTCGCTTTATTTCTGCTGCGGGTAGACGGTCCTGGCATCCGGAGGCGGTTTGTCGCCGACCTTCAGAAGCCACAGTGTGTCCAAGAGCGAAGGAACGATAAAAATAGACAGTGCAACACCAATACGTACAGGTAATCCCCATTTACCAGTCAGCATGAAGGCGGCAACTCCCGCTGCCAGGAAAAGCAGGTAGATCAGCGCCATTAACTTGTGCGCTCCTTGATTATTTATTCGTGACTAGAGGCAGTCACCCTTACCGCAAGCCACAACAAGATGGATCGCAAACAAAGCAGAAGCCATTAATGCCAAATAAAGTCCCCCCGCTAATAACCGGTTTCTATGGCGCATTGTTGGCGTTGCAACGAGGCTGATAACACCGCTGGTGAGACAAACACCAAATACTGCATACCAAGACCACTCCGATAATCCCAGGAACGGTAATTTTCCCTGGCTTAACGCAGCACGATAGGCCCATTCAACGTACAGAAAAAACGCCAAAGGGACACCGGCGATTGCCCATCCCAATAGCGCAAAGGAGATAAAGCGGTCATGTCGATCCAGACTCACGCTCAACGTCCCCCTATCGGGATTGGATTTGCGTACCCGGGCACCTGGAATTGACCTCCCGTGTTAATTGCGGGTGGAGTCACTCCCGCGCCTGACAGCACTCCAGAAACATAAGAATTACTGTTAAACCTCCCGGCTGGCATGGATCCATCTCCGATAAACGGCACTGGAGAGATATGAGGAAAGCTATAGTCCAGGTTACTGGTATACCTGAAAGATGTTTTCAAGATATTTTTGATGAATTCGCAATCAGACATCCCTGACGGCGTCGGTACGATCTGGGTAAATGTTGCGTTACCAATGGCATCACCAGGATAGTTATAGGCAGACACAAGTTTGTCGCCGCTTTTCTGTCCACCAACAGTTATTGGCCAATTTCCCTTGCAGTTACATTTATCATCCGGATCAAGATGAATGGCAAGGTGAAAGGAGTTGGGATTAGTAATTCGTCCCCCGGGGCTTGCAGCCATGTGTCCGACCAATGTTACGCGTAAGCCATATGGATCAACATAGCGCAATGGGTTGTTATGAACATAAGTGTAAGTGTTCGTCCCGCCCTGCAATCCGACCGGGTCACTGCTGAGGTATCTCCCGGTTTTCGGCTCATAATATCTCGCTCCGTTGTAATGCAACCCAGTTTCAGAATCGAAATACTGGGCTTGCGCGTATGCGCTCCACGCAAGTAGTGCAACAACCAAATGGATACAGATATTATTTCCAAATTTGTTCATACCCCTGTCCTCCCAATCTGGAGAAACGGTGCGTATCGTAATTGTGCTTTTTGGTTTCGCTATTTCGATTCACCGCTCTATAGTTGTCAAGACAACTTGGGGGGGTAAAGCTTTAGGGTGGATGGTGGAACCGGCACCAGAAAAAATAACGGCCCCTCGCGGGGCCGTTTTGGTTTCGGGGTCCGGGTTGAGAACCGGCCTTGGAGCTTCAGCTCTCGTTCTTCGTGGCGGTCTCGCCCTGATCCGGGGACTGGTCAGGGGTTTCACCGGGCTGGGCAGCGCTCTTCTCCAGCTTGCGCTGGCGCTTCTCTTCCATTTTCTTTTTCTTTTGAAGTTCCTTCTGGCGCTTCTGAAACTGATAGTTGGGTTTTGCCACCGTAGCGCCCTCTTTCAATAAAGTTAATCTGTATTATGCCAAACATTGCAGCGGCTGTCCGAACCCTCAAAACGGCCCCGCGAGGGCCGTTTCTATTGTGAGGCGGCCCGCTATACACGTACCAATTTCGTCCAGCCAAACCCGCGGCGGTAGTCGAGTATCGAGACCACCTTCGGCTGCACGCGCACGAACACGGTCTCTGCCAGATCCTCCTCGCTAAGGTTTTTCATGTCCTTGAATTTGCGCGCCAGCAGCGTGAGCGCGCGCTGGGTGTCGGCCGGTTTATCCAGAACCTTGGCAGTGGCGCCCATGGACAGTCCGGTGATCTTCTTCCAGTCGGCCGTATCCTTGTTGATCGTGAGCGAGACCTTGGGCGAGCGCCGCAGGTTGCGCACTTTCTGGCCGCTGCGGTCGCAGGCGAAGTAGAGCGTCAGCCCGTCGTTGGCGTAGGTCACCGTCGTCGCCTGCGGGTAGCCGTCGGACCGCACGGTCGCGAGGCTCATGATGCGATTTTTTTTCAACTGATCGAGGATGAAGCGCTTGGCTGACGGGGTCACGGTTCCTCCTTGCCTGGTGGGCGCGCTGTTTTCAGGCGAAAGATGGCACAACCGCGGGTAAGTGGCTTTGACGAAAATCAGGACCAAGCGAAAGAAATCGTGCCCGGCCCTTTTAATTATTTTGAGTGCACCGGCGGCGGGACCATGTAGGCAAACGGCGACGGCGTACCGGGCGGCACTTTGGGGTCCTTGCCCCAGTCGGGATAGCCGTCGGTCAGCGTCTTCATGAAGGCCACCAGCGCCGCCTCTTCCTCCGGCGTGAGTTCAAGATTGCCGAGTTCCTCGGTGTTCAGGTTGGCACGCACCTCGGGGGCCGGCCAGCAGGTCTTGCCGAAGCCCGGGTCGTTGTTGTCGCGGCAGACCTTGGGCTTGGTATCGCGCGTGTTGTAGAAGTGCGTGATCTCTTCCAGCGTCCGAAACACGCCGTTGTGGCCGTACGGTGCGGTGATGGCGATGTTGCGCAGGCTCATCACCTTGTGTTTGCCGCGCTCCTTCTCAGCCGCCAGTTTTCCGGCGAGCTGCGAATGAAGGGCGAGGCCGGGGTCCGGCTCCGGGTTGCCCGGGATGTTCACGTTGCGCGGCAGGCCGAGATTGTCGTAGGTGAAATCGGTGAACAGCGGCGGGCGCTTGCGGCCGTCCGCGCCCACGGTCGGCTCACTGGTGTGACAGGCCGAGCACTGGGACTTGTCACCCTCGAACACCTTAAGACCCTGCATCTCCTGCGCGGTGAGCGTGGTCTTGCCGGCCAGGTAAAAGTCGAACTTGGCGGTGAAGCGGTTGAACACCGGTGACGACTCGAATGCCGCGATCGCCTGGACCATGCGCGCATAGGCTTCGGTCACTACCGCGGGGGCCTTGTCCTCGGACGTGGCGCGCGCGTTGTCCGGAATCCGGGACAGATCCACCCGGTACAGCTCGCGGAAGCGCCGGCGGTATTCCGCATCCTGCTTCAGCCGCGTGACCACCGCCCACTCGCTCGGCATCGCCATCTCGTTCGGATTCAGGAACGGTTCCCGGGCCTGGTCGGCGAGGGTCGCGGCGCGGCCGTTCCAGAACTGGCCGCCGACATAGTTTCCTTCTTCTTTGTCCCGGTGGAATGCCGGGCTGAAGGCGGCGTAGCCGGCGCTCGGGGTATTGAGGGCGCCGGTCTTGCCCGCGACCGAGCCGGCGGAAACCGGCGTGCCGCTGGCGACGTTCACCGGGTCCACGAACCCGGGTGTCGCCACCGTGCCCGGCGACGGCGCCAGACTGTGACAGGTGGCGCAGGACTGGTTGCGTTGCAGCGAAAGGTTCACGTCCTCGTACAGCTTCTTGCCCAGCTGTTGCTCGGGCGTGAGCCCGCCAGCCGCGGCCAGCGGCGCGACCATCATCAGCAAGAAATAAAGTGCGGGGAGTTTCCTGTTCATGCCTGCATACTAAGTCGACAGAATCCCGCTAAACCATGATCCGGGTCAAAGAAGAAATATTGCTTATATATGGAGAGAATTCGACTCTGAGCCGGATTTACGCTGATCAAAGGGTACTGACCCCTTTAATCAGTTTAATGGCCGGTGGCGCGGATACTCCCCAGCATATCGTGGACATCACCGGCGATCACCGCCAGGAAGGCGGTCAGCGCGAGATAATAGATGGCATAGGTTACGCGGGTTTCGGCCTTGACGCTGTAATACGCCAGATTTTCCGGCGCCTTGGGGTCGAACTTGAATGCCTTGACGACGTTGGGCGCCGCCAAGAGCGCCATCAGAATCAGCAACGGACTCGGGTGATAGAAGAAAAGTCCGATCAGAATCGGCGCTCCCAACAGCCACACGCGCGGCGAAATAATCGCCGTGATGCGCCCGCCATCGAAGGGTGACAACGGAATCAGGTTAAACAGATTGATGAAAAAACCGGCGTAGGCCAGGGCCAGCAGCAGATTGCTGTCATACTGGCGCGCCAGAAAGTAACAGGCGAGAGCACCGACCGAACCGATCAGCGGCCCGGCGAAACCCACGTAGGCCTCGGTCTCCACGTCGTGTGGCAACTGCTTCAGCTCGATCCAGGCACCGACGAACGGGATGAAGGTCGGCGCGCCCACATCCAGGCCGCGCTGACGCGCGGCGAGGTAATGACCCATTTCATGGACGAAGATAAGCGCGACAAACCCGACCGCGTACCACCAGCCGAAAATCCAGGCGTAAGCGAAAACGGAAAGCAGCATGCTGCCGCCGGTCAGAAACAGTTTGCCGAATTTGAGTCCGCCGAAAAGAATCAGCAGCGTCTTCATGCAGGTTGCCGCAGGTAATGATCAGGTCTTGGGCATACCGCCACCCTCGCGGCCTTTCCACCACTTGCGCAGGCTGACCAGGACTGCCACGCCGACGACGGCGATGATTTTCGCGAACTTGACGAAGAACGCCGCGATCACCGCCAGCAGACCGAGTTTCTTGGCCGCTACGCCCGCCACCAGCGCCGCCAGTCCGTATTCGGCAACCCTGTCGGTGGACGAGTTGAAGTCCGCGTAGCTCTTCCCACCGGTGAAATTCATGCCAGACAGCAAGGTCCGTGCAGCCGGCTTGTCGGCTTCGATCGAATTGAGATCGGTGACGAGATTCAGGCTGAAATAACCTTCGCGGCCGAGAGCATAAGTGTTGTAGTTGATGCCGCGGTTGCTGCTTGACGTATCGCCCGTATGCTTCGAGGAGACTGACCACACCAACTGGTGACTCATGGCATCGTACTTCGGTGTCTCGACCCAGCCAATCACCTCCAATTCCGGAATTCCGCGCGACCGGCGTTCTTCATTGCCAGCCTTGGTGCCCTCTTTGATGCTGTCGAGAAGTTCGTCCGCCTTCCAGTCCTTGGCGTCGTCATCCTTGATGTAACCCGCCTTGTCCCACTCGACCACGACGAACCAGCTGGCGCGGTTCTCACCGATGGGCAGGATCAGCCCTACCGGATCGGCGTGCAGCACGTTGCCGATGGCGCGCAAATACCGCCCGGCTTCCCTGGATGGAATAAATCCGTAGCCTTCCGGCAGTTTGATAGTTGCCTGGTCAAGCAGCTTGGCCTCAGTCGGACCGCGCTGCAGGACCTGGCTCGCCGCCTTGACGGCCGCTTCGTATTCCTGATCCGCCGCCGAAGGGGTTTCAGCGGCCGGCAGCGCCATCGGCAAGGCGAGGCTCAACACCAAAAGGACCAGCGGGACGACACCAAAAGAATTTTTCGTAGTCATGGTTTTCTCCCTGAATCACATTTTTTCGGACAGCCAAAAGTTTTCATCCAGCGGCCTGAGACACCTGTCCAGGCCTCGCTGTAGCGCGCAATACATTAACGACGCGGTGGAATTGCGATCTATGCGGATAGTCCCAGCCTGCCCACCGGGAAATTTGCTGTTCAACTCAGATGCCTTTCCTATATATAGATCATCTCGGATGAAAGAATAGAAAAGGCTGAATACTCTTATAAATCGCCGCGCCAAGCTTCACGAATTCGACCGCTTGCAAAGAGTGATGTGGCGATGGCGGCAGCCATGCAATATGAAGTGCTCGTCTCGATGGCCGGGTTACTGATCCAGAAACGGGGCCGTGATTGAAGCGAGGTGAAAGCTGCGATTAAAGGGTACTGACCCCTTTAATTATTCTGGGGTCGCCAAGGACTTTCGCTGGTTGCCCCACGGGCCGATCGAGCTTTTCTTCCGGGAACAGGCCCAGACGGAATTCCTCGGCGGCAAGTTCGACGGCGAAGGCCGGTACCGCAGATACCTGTCTGGCATGCTGAGCGAGGGATCACGCCAGCTCATCCTGCGCAAGCTGGATGAATTGAGTCGTGAATTCTCCAGCCATCACCAACAGGATTTGGCGCTGCCGCTTGAAAAGAGAATGAATGTCGGTTTGATGTTCGCCTACCGGCCCTGGGAGTTCTCGCTGTTCCGGAAAATGCGCCGGAACCGGCAAGGCGTGGATGCGTGATAAACAATCAAGGGCCGCGATAAAAATTCAAGAAAAAAATCGAGCTTGGCTCTTTAATCTGATGACGGGGTTGCTTATCCGTAAAATTGGCCGTGATTGAACTGAAGTGAAATCTGAACAGGTGTATTAGCGGAAACTGTGATCTGTCGCCAGTTTTTGTGACCCCATTTTTTGGAGTAACTCTGAACTTGCCTTGTTATTCTTCACGAATTGAGAGCGATTCAATTATAACCTCGTTATCAGTCAACTTATAAAGAATATCTAAAGATGGAACCCTGCCGATTTTCCAAGGAAGAGTTTTAATCACGTAACCTACGATTTCTTCAGATTCAGAAATCGGCACTGCCCCACGCAATGGATTACGTGCTAATGTCCATTTGATAGCCTCAAACATTTCTTCTAGGCGAGGATATTCCCCCTTAGATTGTTTGATGCGCGCTGCAACTAAAGGCTGTTCAATGACCGTCCTCAATTGAGGACGATTCCCTTTCTTCATTTATTGTTTGATCTTCCTTAATTCCGATTTAGCCCATTCAATATCTTCTTCTGTCACTTTTGCCAATCTGGACACAAGCATTGCCTCATAGGGAATCGGCTCATGCATTAACGCCATTTCCCAAATGGCGTCATGTGTTTTGTCGCTTATCGATACGGCTGTGTGGTTTTCACATACATAGTCTCGCGCATCATTAATGATCTGCGCTTCCCTTTCTGAAAAAAAAGATTTATTAACGTCGCCTTTCCCAATAAATTCTCGACGCGTTTTACCTTCTCCCCAATTCACATCCACCTCATGAACAAACAGTAAGTTTTCTCTCCGTAGCTGATCCACAACACTATCCAGGTGAGTAGAAAATGGGCCATACAAGTTTTTCTTGTATATTTCGCCGGTAATAGGCATTCCAACGTGTTTATACGCGTAGATATCCGCTAGCCACAGAATCTTATGAAGCTTGGTAGCACTCAACTTAGACGGGTCGGTACATGTGCGGCATACATAATGTACGAGGGCTTTAAATTTCTCTGGATTGAAGTTCATTATGCAGGCTCAATAGTAGGTCCCATTTAAAGCAAATATTACTCCACAACAATAAAAAACCCGAATCCTTACATGCTAGGGCTTTTTAATTAAAGCCAATACTTTTACGTTTTCCTATAAATCTCCGCCCCCTGCTTCACAAACTCCACCGCCTTGGCTTCCATGCCTTTATGAAGCGCCTCTTCTTCCAACAGCTTCTAGCTGGCAGCTACATTTGCTGCTTCGTTATAAGCGCTCTTGCTTCCGCAAGATCGATTCTGAACCGGTATCCAGATTTTTCGAGTAGTCCAAGTAGTTGGGAACCGTTGATTAGTTTCAACGGTTTGTTCTGTGCAAATTCGTAAGCTTCAGGACCATAGTGGCTCGTCGTAACAAGTATTCCCGTATTGGCCCCTTCATTGAGTACCGTCCCGTAAAGATCACGTACTGCGGATACATCAACAGGCATGGTGTATCGCTTGGCTTGAATAACAATTTTTCCACCGCGTAATGGATCGGGATCGAATATGATCGCGTCCACGCCCTGGTCGCGGCTCGCTCGCGTGATTTTTACTTGGCCTCCGTTAGCCGCAAACTCCCGTTCAAATAGCTCGCGCACCAAGTGCTCAAAATCTTCCCAATCCATGGCAGCAAGGTTCTCGCCGCGCGCCATCTTCTCAAGTGTTGCGCGTGGTTCAATAAAGCGAATGTCATCTGTCTGAAGCCGTAATGATGGCAATACCGGCGCGGTTTCGTACGCATCACCTGCGCTAGCCCCTCTCAGGGCAGAAAAAGCCACTACAGGGTCTGCTGTATCAAGATTTACCTTTAGAATTTCCGTTTTCTTTACTACAAGACTCGCACAATAGGCACGTTTTGGATGCCCAGTTGCACGCTCATAATAATCTACCCATCCGTTGACAATAATTGCGTCTATAAAATTGAAGTTATCGGCGTCTGCAATGGCTCGTGAAAATTTTAAGCAGAGCGCCGGTTGGATCATACGTAATAGCCGTTTCGTCAGAGTCTTGGCGACCGGTTTCTTGTCCCAAGTTCCCTTGGTAATCACTAATCGAGCCGTCTCCGGGAACCTATGTTCGAGCAGGAGCGTTTTAGTCTCTGGTTCAAAACGCAACATCCACTCTCGCGACACGAATGCAGGGAGCGCAAGACGCCGTAGAGCCAGATCAAAGTGTTGCGTTATTGCCTCCGGTGTTGGATTAGCTAGTTGCACACGTACTTTCCGCAGTGGTTCGAGTTCAGCATTCCGTGCCTTCACATAGTTTTCCTTTGCCTCCATATAATCTTTTTGAGCAGTGTTCAATGCTTGAGCCTGTCGCGCAGCCGACAAACGATGTCGTTCTACAGCAGCCTGCCATGCGATACGACGCGCGCGATTCAGATTGACTGCTGTCGCTTCTCGATTGTTACGCTCTTTTTCGAGACTTGTGTACCTAGCTATCAGATCTGCATGAGCCATGCGAACAAACATATTTAAGAATCTCCATGGTCCTTGCCATTCTGGCAGCGTTAACTTTCCGGCAGGATATGTCATGCGCACATATGCTGGTTCTTGCGGTGGCTTGGTTTCAGCAAATGATTTCAATTCTGGAAAATCAGACGGCTCATCTAGCAAGTGATATGGTGGAGAACAGATATTTGGTGCACCAGCTAATGATTCGATTTCTTTCACCGTTGCAAAATCGGCACTATCGTTGAGCTCTTCCCAAAGCTCGAGCTGACCAGGAAGCCACTTAGGGAACCTGATGGTTTCGATTTCCTTTGGTTGCCACTGGTTAAGATCGCGTATTACAGCGTCATCCTTTGGATCGGGCGGCCAAGGCTCACTCAATTCTTGTGGTTCAGTTATTGCCGGCAACTTCTTGCCTGGATTTCCGAGCCAACGCAGTAAGCGAGCCTTTGCTAAAACAAACAAAGCAGAAGCAAAAAAGAGCGCGCCTAACGAAATCCGCCATATCGACTCAGCATCACCGACCGAAAATAATCCAAGAACTCCCAACAAATATGCTAGAGCGTGACTGCCGTTCTGTTGTTTTTCGCTTTTTTTCAGCGAATCGTCCTGTATAGATGTCACGATTCTCGCTAGCTTTGGTTAATTTGGTAACTAAGAAAACGGTGGTTCAAGATCAAATCTTCTCATTATTAATATTTTCAACAAATATACCCCCGCCAAAACGAAAAAGCCCGAACACTTCCGTATCCAGGCCTTTATGAGTGAAAGCTAATATTCCTTCAGGTTCTCTTAAATCTCCGCCCCCAGCTATTTCAACGACGCTTTGAGCTCTTCGATCAGCCCGTCGCGATCTTCCTTGATCCGCCGGGCGATATGCTTGGGCGCGACGCTGCGGGCGACGTGCTTCCGCCCCAGCGCGCCAGTTCCAAGCGGGGGACTCCTAATCCCCCCACTTCACGATCTCGCGCGCGATTTGCTCGCGTGCGTTCGTCTGTTCGCGCGCTTCGATGGCGTCGCGCTCTTCCAGCGGCCGGTCGGCGATGGCGCGGGGGCCGGTGGAGGCGAATTGCAGGTAGTCGCGGATTTCGGTGGCGGCCCTGGTGGCGCGTTGCAGCGGCTTGGGTTTCGCGTTCCAGCCCCAGTAGTCGCTGTGGCCGGCGCCGGGGTTCTCCTGCTGGCCGAGGTTGAGCGGCACGGTGGCGTCCACCCAGCGCTCGTGCCCCAGCGCCGTCGGGTAGGCGCCTTCCTCGCCCTGGCCGAGGCTTTGCCCGGCGGGAAAGGCGTACGCCAACACCATGTCGGAACCGGAGTAGAGACTGCGCGCGCCTTCGCGCAACACGCGGTCATAGGCCGGGCGCAGGCGGCGCGGCGGCTTCTGGCTCTCGAGCATGAACGTGGGCACCGCGCCGGCCATGAACACGATGCGTCCGACCGCCGGCGCGGATGGCTGAGCCTTGAGGGCGCGCATCAATTCGAAGGCGAGGCGGCAACCCATCGAATGCGCCACGATGTCGATGCGGCTGGCGCCCGCGGCGTTGGAGGCGAGAAAGCTTGCCAGCGATTCGGCGGTCTGGATCGCGTGCTGGATGCTCTTCATGTAGAACAGGAACGAGGCGATGCCCCAGTCGCCGTCGCCGGGCCAGTAGAGTTCGACGAAAGTGCGGCCGAGGCCGTAGCGCGCGTCCGCGCCGAGCTCGCCCTGGCGCCGGTGAAAGCCTTCGTAGGCTTCCTGCGCGGCTTCGGTGTCGTTGTTGTAGCCGTGGATGAGCAGGACGATATGCTGCGCGCTTGCGAGCGCCGCCGTGTCCGAGACGAAGGGGATCGCCTTGACCTCGCCGCCGACGGCGGATTCGCGGTAGGAGAGTTTGATTCTTTTGGCTGTGGGCATGGTTAAGGTCTGTACGGTAGTTTCATATTTTGTTTGTCGTCATGCCCGCGTAGGCGGGCATCCAGGTTTTGAATGGTATCGCGCGCTTTGCGCGCGATGACATAAACGGCACTGGATTCCCGCTTTCGCGGGAATGACGGCTTTGGATGTTGCGGTGACGGCACTGGATGTTTCGCAGGCTTTTTCAGCCGTTCCTGAGCCCCGGGCATGATCAGGCCCTGGTACGAATCCCGCTGATGGCGCTGACCACATCCTTGGCGATCGGCGCCACCATGCCCGCCAGCAGCGACAAGCACAGCAGCGCGATGAAGTCCTCCGGTCCCGTGATGTCTTTATTGCGTGTCAGCACATAGGCCGTCAGCAGGGCGGCGATGGTGACGGCGGCGAGCTGGTTGCCGCGCGCCCACAGGTACTGGGTGCGGTTCTGGAAGGCATCGAGCCGGCGCGCGATCAGGTTGCCGAGGCGCACGCGCGCCTGCTGCGCGGCGCGGGACTCTTCTTCCAGGCGCGCGCCGGCCTTGGCGGTGACGCCCACACGCGCGGTGTGTTCGGCGAAATCGGCCCACAGTTCGCTGTCGGGCTTGTGGCGCGCCGTCGTCTGCATCTTTTTGACTTCCAGGTCCTCTTTGGCGAAGAAGGCGTAGGCGTTCGGATAACGGTCTGGGAACTCGAGCGACAGGTTGGCCGCCGCCTGGATCTGGCCGAGCATGCGTTCGATCGGCTGCTCGAACAGCACGTTTTCATAGCGCACGCCGCCGGTGGTGAGGATCATGGTCTCCTTGCGCGAAGCGGGGTCCTGCATCCAGCGGTTGAACTCCCGGCGGTGAAAGTACCGGCGCAAGCCGGTGACGCCTTTCACCAGCTCGATGAAGGCCATGGACAGGGTGCCGATGGCCGCCAGCAACAAGGAATAGGTGAGCGTGTTGGCGACGATGCGATCGATGACGTAAGCGGCGGTGGTGGTATCAGGCATGTGCGGCTCCTTCGCAAATATTGTTATTGATGATGAAACGTCCCTTTTTTGACGACGTAAACCCAGGGGACATTTTCCACGGGACCCCGGCCCTTGTTAAGTCTTGCCGGACACACGGCGTGGCGCGCTCAGGCGCGCCGCCACAACCGGCGCATGGCGATCAGGCCCAGCACCGGCCCGGGCAGCAGCAGCCAGGCGACGCGCTCCGTCGCCGTTCCCCAGAAGGCGGTCACGAGTTCGATCGACAGGATGGTGATGGCGAAGCCGATGGCGTTCATGAAGGCGAGCGCGCTGCCGACGCGTTCGGGCGGGCAGGCCTTGGACGCCAGCGCCGAGAACTGCGGCGAATCGGCCACGACGAAAAATCCCCACGCGATCAGCAGCAGCACCGGCAGGAATCCCGGCAGACCCTGCGCCAGCGGATAAAGCAGGCAGCAGAGCGCCGAGCCGGCCAGCGCCAGGATGGCGACCTTGCCGCTGCCCCAGCGATGGCTGACCAGGCCGCCGGCGATGCAACCGATACCGCCGGCCGTGAACACCGCCGCCGCCGCGAGGTAGACGGCATGTCCGTCGTCGACCAGGCCCAGGTGCGCGATCAGCAACGGCATCACGGCCCAGAAGGCGTACAGCTCCCACATGTGGCCGAAATACCCGAACGACGCGGCGCGAAACGCCGGCAGGCGGTACGACTGCAGCACCCCGCCCCATTGCAGCCGGCGCGACTTGCCGTGATGCGGCCCGTCTCCCAGCCACCAGACCATGACCGCGGCGACCAGGGCCAGCGCCGACGCCGAGTAGATGACGCCCTGCCACGTGGCCGCCACGTCCAGCCCGCGCACCAGGTGCGGCAGGCCGCTGCCGATCACCAGCATGCCCACCAGCCAGCCGAGCACGTTGCCGGCTTTCTCCGGCGCCCAGCTCACCACCAGTTTCATGCCGATCGGGTACACCCCGGCGAGCGCCATGCCCGTGAGAAAACGGAAGAACAGCGCGTCCGACAGCCCCGGGGACATGGCGAAGGCGGCATTGGCAAACGCGGCGAGCACGGCACAGACGCCGAAGATGCGGCTGGCGGAGAAGCGGTCGGCGAGGCCCGAGAGGCTGATGCCGAGGGTGCCGCTGATGAAGCCGAGCTGCACGGCGCTGGTCAGGTGCCCCAGCTCGAGCGGCGTCAGCCCCCAGGCCGCGTGCAATGAATCCGCGACCGCGTTGGCGCTGAACCACGGCGAGGCGCCCAGCAGTTCGGCGAGGACGATGACGGCGAGGGCGGAACGGGTGGTCACGCGATCGGGGCTCATGGCATTTTCATCTCGCATCACGCTCCGGAAACAACATGTGTTCCGGCCAAGTCTTGCCTATGGCCGACGCACGAATTCGGTCAGCTTGCCGTAATCGCCCTTGTCCGCGGCGCGCAAGGCATCTAGATAGGCGACCCTGACTTCGCCTTGCGGGACGCCACTCATACCGCCCCAGGTAAACGGCGGCCGGTGCAGAACCTTTTCCAGCAGGAGATCGGTGAGCAAGCGCGCGTGGCGGCCGTTGCCATTGGGGAACGGATGAATCCACACCAGCCGATGATGGAAGCGGCAGGCGATTTCATCCGGCGGGTAGGATTTGTGTTCGATCTGCGCCTTGGTGTCCTCGCACAGCTTGTGCAGCTCTACACCGATGTGCGCCTTCGGCACGCCGATGTTCTTGTCACTGGTGCGAAATTTCCCGGCCCATTTCCACACGCGGCCGAACATCTGGCGATGCAATTTGCGGATGAAGGCTTCGTCGAGAATGGATTTGGGGCGCGACGTGTTCAGGCCTTGCATGGCCTCGACGATGTTTTCCTGCTCCAGGCGATTGAGCTCCTCCCGGGTGGTGACGTGGGTAGGAATCAAGCCTTCGGCTTCATCCGGATCCAGCGGTGTGGCGCCGGTCGTCCGCGTTTCGCTCACGCGCTCAGTCCCAGAATGTTTTCGGCAACTTGTGCAGCAGGGACGCGGCGGCGGCTTCCGTGGCCTTCGCCGCTTCATCTTTTGCCAGGGCCTGATCTTCCAGCGCCATGGTATGCGAGGCGCGCGCCAGGTCCTGCCGGACTTTCTGTCTGGCCTGTTTCAGCAAGGTGTCCTTGAGCGTGGTCTTGGGAACGATGGCATAGACCAGCATGCAGTCCATGGCCTCGGCCGCGCGCCGCAGGGTTTTGAGCGTGGTCGCGCCGCTCGCCTCCAGGCGCTCCATGTCTCCAACCCACATCTTGCTGACGCCCATGCGCCGGCCCAGCTGGCGTCCGCTCATACCGAGCGCGTCCCGGATCGCCCGGATCCAGCCTTTTTTGGGTGGCGGCAAATCACGCAGCGGCGCAAACCGGACCAGACTTGCATCCAGTTGCTCAAGGGCGGTTTTCTGGTATTTCTTGACCATTAAGTAAGTATATATACTTACTTTTTATTGTAAATAGTAAATGTATAGACTTACTATTTTATTAATTACGTAAGTATATAAGCTTACAATTCAAGCGATAACATCAGGCCTTCTTGTAAATCTCCGCTCCCTGCTTCACGAATTCCACGGCCTTGGCTTCCATACCTCTCTGAAGCGCCTCGGCTTCCGACAGCTTCTGGCTGGCGGCGTAGTCGCGGACTTCCTGCGTGATCTTCATGGAGCAGAAATGCGGGCCGCACATGGAACAGAAGTGCGCCAGCTTAGCGCCTTCCTGCGGCAGGGTTTCGTCGTGGAATTCCTGCGCCTTTTCCGGGTCGAGGCCGAGGTTGAACTGGTCGGCCCAGCGGAATTCGAAGCGCGCCTTGGACAGCGCGTTGTCGCGCAGCTGCGCGCCGGGGTGGCCCTTGGCGAGGTCGGCGGCGTGCGCGGCGATTTTGTAGGCAATAATCCCGTCGCGCACGTCCTGCTTGTCGGGCAATCCCAGGTGTTCCTTGGGCGTGACGTAGCACAGCATCGCGGTGCCGTACCAGCCGATCTGGGCCGCGCCGATGGCGGATGTGATGTGGTCGTAGCCGGGCGCGATGTCGGTGGTCAGCGGCCCGAGCGTGTAGAACGGCGCCTCGAAGCAGTCTTCGAGTTCCTTGTCCATGTTCTCTTTAATCAGCTGCATCGGGATGTGGCCCGGGCCTTCGATCATGGTTTGCACGTCGTGCTGCCACGCGATCTTGGTGAGTTCTCCGAGCGTTTCCAGCTCGGCGAACTGGGCGCGGTCGTTGGCGTCGGCGATCGAGCCGGGGCGCAGGCCGTCGCCGAGCGAGAAGGCGACGTCGTAGGCCTTCATGATCTCGCAGATGTCCTCGAAGTGGGTGTAGAGGAAGCTTTCCTGATGATGCGCGAGGCACCACTTGGCCATGATCGAGCCGCCGCGCGAGACGATGCCGGTGACGCGCTCGGCGGTGAGCGGGATCCACGGCAGGCGCACGCCGGCGTGGACCGTGAAGTAATCCACGCCCTGCTCGGCCTGCTCGATGAGCGTGTCGCGGTAGATTTCCCAGGTGAGTTCCTCGGCCTTGCCGTCGACCTTTTCCAGCGCCTGGTAGATCGGCACCGTGCCGACCGGCACCGGGCAGTTGCGGATGATCCACTCGCGCGTCTCGTGGATGTTCTTGCCTGTGGACAGGTCCATGAGCGTGTCGCCGCCCCAGCGCACCGACCACACCATTTTCTCGACTTCTTCTTCGATGGAAGAAGATACCGCCGAGTTGCCGATATTGGTGTTGATCTTCACCAGAAAATTGCGGCCGATGATCATCGGCTCGGATTCCGGGTGGTTGATATTGTTGGGAATGATGGCGCGCCCGCGCGCGACTTCGTCACGCACGAACTCGGGCGTGATCTCCTCGGGGATGGCGGCGCCGAAGGCATTGCCGCGATGCTGCCTCAAAAGCCGGGTGTAGCGCGGATCGTTGCGCAATTCATTCAGCCGCAGGGTCTCGCGGATGGCGATGTATTCCATCTCGGGCGTGATCATGCCTTTGCGCGCGTAGTGCATCTGCGACACGTTCGCCCCGCTCTTCGCGCGGCGCGGTTTGCGGATGTGTTCGAAGCGCAGGTGCGCGAGCTTGGGGTCGCGGGCGCGGGCGCGGCCATATTCGGAGCTGGGGCCGTCGAGCTGCACGGTGTCGTTGCGCTCCAGGATCCACGGCTCGCGCAGGGCGGCGAGGCCGGCGCGCAGGTCGATGTGGGCGCTCGGGTCGGTGTACGGGCCGGAGGTGTCGTACACCGTGATCGGCGGGTTCTCCTCGGCGCCGTGGCTCGAGGGCGTCGGGGTCAGCGTGACCTCGCGCATGCCGACCTTCAGGTCGGGGCGGCTGCCCTGCTGATAAATCTTGCGCGAGGCCGGGAACGGGCGGATGGCCTCGTGCGACAGGGTCGAAGCCGGTTGCAGAAAATCCTTGGGGTTGGCGCTCATGATGACTACCTCGTTAAACGAATCGGGGTATGAGCGGGGAAAGAATGAGGAGGCTTCAGGAAGCTTTCCTACGCCGGGACTAACCGGGTCAGGTTCGAAGGGTGATCTCTCAGCCGGCCACCGGGCCGGCACCCCTAGCTCATACAGCTGGTTTCAAGCTAAAGGATTCCCGGGGGGAATGCAACCGACGAAGTCGCCCCCCGCGAAAGCGGGGGTCCAGGCCTTTTATGTGAGCGCGCGCGAAGCGCGCGATTCCATTAATACGTCTTCCTGAATAGGCGTATAAAAGCCCTCGGCTTGCACGCCCCAAACAAACTTAATAGGCTAGGCACCCTCTTTGGCCTTACTCCGAGTGGTTTTATGGATTCACTGAATTTTGAAGTCGCGCGTACCTCCATGATCCTCAACCAGATGCGAGCCTGGCTGGTGCACGACGACCGCGTGCTGGAGCTGATCGCGCGCATGCCGCGCCAGGACTACGTGCCGGCGGCCTGCCGCAACCTCGCGTACGCGGACATGAACATCCCGCTCGGCCACGGCGAGGTGATGATGGCGCCCAAGCTCGAGGCGCGCCTGGTGCAGGAACTGGAGATCAACCCTGCCGACAAGATTCTCGAAATCGGCACCGGCAGCGGCTTCATGACGGCGCTGCTGGCGGCGCTCGGGCGGCACGTCATCAGCGTCGAGATCCGCCCCGAATTCACCGTCGAGGCCGCGACCAGACTCGCGCACCACGGCGTGCGCAACATCACCCTCGAAACCGGCGATGGCGCGCGCGGCTGGGACCGCCAGCAACCTTACGACGTGATCCTGCTCACCGGCTCGACACCGATCCTGCCCGCGGCGTTCCAGCAGAGCCTCGCCATCGGCGGGCGCCTGATCGCGATCGTGGGCACGGCGCCGGCGATGGAAGTCAGGCGCATCCGCCGGCTCGGCGAGCATTCCTTCGAGGAAAAATCGCTGTTCGAAACCGTCATTCCGAAGTTGCAGAACGCGCTCGAACCCGCCCGCTTCGTGTTTTGATTGAATAGACAGGATTAACAGGATTAGAAATGTTGATCCGGAATCATTGCAGCTTTTTCCGGTGCGCTTCGCTGACGCTCAGCGCACCCTACGATACTTTCGCCGGTGTGACGAACATTTTTTCAGCGAGCTACTGATCGGTAATTTCCCCATGATCCGTCAAATGAGCGTCCAGGAGCTTAAGGAAAAGCTCGACAAGGGCGAGAAAAACCTGGTGGTGATTGACGTGCGCGAACCGTGGGAGCTGGGCATCTGCTCGCTGCCCGGCGCCGTCTCCATCCCGATGCGCGCGGTCCCGGCACGCTACCCGGAGTTGTCGAAGGATGCCGAGCTCGCGGTGCTGTGCCATCACGGGATGCGCAGCCAGCAGGTGGCGCTGTACCTGGAGCGCATGGGTTTCAGCAAGCTCAACAACGTGACGGGCGGCATCGCCGCCTGGGCGCGTGACATCGACCCGAAGATGCCGACCTACTAAAGGCGCGAGCCACGGACGGTCATGGACGAAACCCGCTACGAAACCCCGCAGGAAGCCGAGGCCGCCTTCTACGCCGCCTTCATCAAGCGCGACGTAAACGCGATGATGGAGGTGTGGGCCGCGGACGACAACATCAGCTGCATCCATCCGCTCGGCCCGATCCTGGTCGGACGCGCCGCCATTCGCGAATCCTGGGAAGGGATTTTCCGCAACTCGCCGGAGATGCAGATCATGATCAACGGCCGCTCGCGCGGGCGCGACGGGTCGTTCGCGATTCACGTCGTGGAGGAACATGTCCGCACCGGCAACGAACCGCCGGGCACGCCGATGCACGCGACCAACGTCTACCGTCTCACCGACAGCGGCTGGCGCATGGTGCTGCACCACGCCTCGCCCTCTCCGCCGCCGGCCGCGAAGGCCGGCACGCCGACGCTGCATTAAATATTATTTTTTGGAACCGCAGATGAACGCGGATTAAAAAAACAGTAACACGTAGGGCGCAATAGCGAAGCGTATTGCGCCGAATGGAAACCGTGTGCCACGTAGCATCCGGCGGGTTACGTCGCTGCGCGACTAACCCGCCCTACGAGTTAACTCGCCCTACCGAGCTGTTTTTGATCCGCGTTAATCCGCGGTCCCGGCTTATTTCAATAATTCTTCGATCAACCGCATGTTGGCCGTGAGCGCGCCGCGGTTTTCCTCCACCATCTTGCGGCCGGCGAGGCCGGCGCTGTCGCGGCGGTTGGCGTTGCCGAGAAAATCCGACACCGCCGGCGCCAGCTGATGCGGCGACTGGATCTGCACCCCGGCGCCGCGCTCCAGCGTCATCTGGCTGATTTCCTGGAAGTTGAACATGTGCGGGCCGAACACCACCGGCTTGCCCACCGCCGAGGCCTCCAGCAGGTTGTGGCCGCCGGTTGGCACCAGGCTGCCGCCGATGAAGGCGATGTCGGCGGCGCCGAAAAACAGTTGCAGCTCGCCCATGGTGTCGCCGACCAGGATTTCGACCGCCGGGTCGATCGCGCCGGGCGTTTCGCTGCGCAGCGCGATGCGATGGTTCTTTTTGCACAGCCGGGCCACGGCCGCAAAGCGTTCCGGGTGGCGCGGCACCAGCACCAGCAGCATGTTGGCGAAGCGCGCCTGCCTTTTCAGCTGCGCCAGAGCCGCCAGCACCAGCTCCTCCTCGCCCTCGTGGGTGCTGGCCGCGAGCCACACGGGGCGGTCCTGGCCCCAGCCAAGGCGCAGCACCTCGGCGGCCTCGCGCAGGCTCGCGCCCATGTTGATCTCGAACTTGATGCTGCCGGTAACCTCGACGGTTTCCGGGACGGCGCCGAGCGTGAGCAGCCGCTGCGCGTCTGCCCGGGATTGCGCGGCGAAACGGCTCACCTGTCGCAGCGTGGCGCGCGCCAGCCCGGCGAAGCGCTGGTACTTGCGCATCGAGGATTCCGACATGCGCACGTTGGTGACGAACACCGGAATCGCGCGCGCCCGGCACAAATGAAAGATGTTCGGCCACAGCTCGGTTTCCATCACGACCGCCATCACGGGGTTGGCGCGGTCGAGGAAGCGTTCGACCGCGCCGGGGTAGTCGTAGGGCGCGTAGCAATGCGCGACACTGCCGCCGAACAGCTCACGCACCTGCGCCGAGCCGGTCGGCGTCATGGTGGTGATGAGCAGCGGGTATTCGGGATAACGCACGGTGAGTTCGTGCACCAGCGGCGCGGCGGCGCGCACTTCGCCGACCGACACCGCGTGGATCCAGATCGCGCGCGGCGGCGGCAGCGGCTCGATGAAGCCGAAGCGCTCGGGGATGCGGCGCCAGTAATCCGGGTTGCTGAATCCGCGCCAGATGATGCGCAGCAGCACATACGGCGTCAGCAGGCGCAGCAACCAGATGTAGAGATGGCGGCTCATAACAGACCCAAACCCGTAAGCGCCTGTTTCACCGCCACCGGTTCCGGCACGCGGCCGACATCGCCGAGATTGCACGCGCTCCCGGAGCGGGTGGCGAGCACGCCGGTCAGCGCCGGCGAGGAATCGGTGTAGATCGCGACCGTCGGGCGGCCGAGCGCGACGGCCAGATGCACCAGCCCGGTGTCCACGCCCACTACCGCGTGCGCGCGACCCATGAGCGCGGCGAGTTCGCGCAGGCTGAGGCGCGGCAACACCGTGGCCCGCTTCAGTGACTGCGCGATCTCACGGGCGTGCTGTTCTTCCGCGGCGCTGCCCCATGGCAGCAGCAAGGCGATGCCGTGGCCTTCCAGCTCCTGCCCGAGCGCGACCCAATGCGCCGCCGGCCAGCGCTTGCTGTCGCGGCTGGTGGCGTGCAGGCCGACGATGAATTTTTTCGGGACGGTGAAGGAAAACGACGCCTTGGGCGCACGGATGCCGTAATCGGGCGGCGTTTGCGGCAACGGATACCCCAGGGCCTGCGCCGCGAGATCGCGATTGCGCTCGACCGCGTGCCGACCGCATGGCACATGAAAGCACTGATCGTAAAAACCGGCCGCCAGCGATTCGCGCGCCGTGGTCCGGTCCTGCCCGCAGGACGGGCCGCGCGCCAGGCGCGCCAGCCAGGCGCTTTTCACCAGTCCCTGGGTGTCGATGATCTTGTCATAGCTTTCGGCTTTCAGCTCGCGGCGAAAGCGCGCGAACTCGCGCCACGTGGCCGGACTTAGCAGGCCGCGGCGCCAGCGGCGCAACGCCACCGGAATCACCCGGCGCACCGCGGGATGCAGGCGCGGAATCTCGGCAAAGCCTTCCTCCACCAACCAGTCGATCTCGACGCCGGGCGCGCGGGAAACGATATCGGAGACCGCCGGCAGGTTGTGAATCACGTCGCCGAGCGAGGAGGTTTTTATTATCAATAAACGCACGCGCGGATTTTCGCATAGAATGACGCCATGGCAGAACCATCCGGAACAAGACTCCCTGTTTCCGCCGTCATCATCACCCGCAACGCGGCCTCCTGCATCGAACCCTGCCTGCAAAGCGTCAGCTTTGCCGATGAAATCCTGGTGGTCGACTCCGGCAGCACCGACGCCACGCTCGAGATCGCGCGCCGCCATGGCGCGCGGGTCCTGCACCAGGACTGGCTGGGCTACGGCGGGCAAAAGGAATTCGCCACGCGCCAGGCCAAACACGACTGGGTGCTGTCGCTGGATGCGGACGAGCGCGTAAGCGACGAACTGCGCGAAAGCATCCGGGAAGCGCTGGCGGCGCCGAACTTTCAGGCCTGCCGCATGGCGCGCCGCAACCGCTTCATGGGCCGCTGGCTGCGTCACGGCGAGGGCTATCCGGACTGGAGTCTGCGGCTGTATCACCGGGGGCACGCGCGCTGGAGCGACGACCCGGTGCACGAAAAAGTGGAAACCGGCGGCAAGATCATCACGCTGCCGGGCGACCTGCTGCACGAATCGGAACAGGGTATCGCCGATTATCTGGAAAAGCAGAACCGCTACACCACGCTGCAGGCCGAGGCGATGCATCGCGCCGGGCGGCACGCCAACCCGCTCAAGCTGCTATTGAGTCCGGTGTTCCGCTTCATCAAGTTTTATTTCGTGCGCCTGGGATTTCTCGACGGCGTGCCGGGGCTGGTGCACATCTCGATCGGCTGCTTCAACAGCTGGTGCAAGTACGCCAAGCTGATCGATTTGCGCCGCCGAGAAAACCGAAAACCGGACTAACCGGCCGCGCCCCGGGCGCCCGGAATGCGGCGCGGACCCAGGTACATCGCCATCAACGCCATCGCCAGCATGGCGTGCTCCTGCTGGAAGGGCGTATTGAACGAGCCGGCGATCGCCGGCATCAGCAGCGCGCCGACCCCGGCGATCCATGTCCAGCGGTGACAACCGCCCGCCCTGGCGCCGCGTATCAACGCCGCCGCGACCAGCCCGAAAAACAGCAGCAGCGCCGCGAGCCCGAATATTCCTTCCTCCACCAGCTTGTTGAGAAACATGTTGTGGGCGTGCGTCAGGCGGAAGCCAGCCGGCCGCAACGGCTCGGGCAGAGGGACCGCGTCGGCGTCAATCGAATGGAAATTCTTGGGCCCGACGCCGAACCACAGGTGCTCGCCGCGCTGGAGGTGCGCCAGCGCCACCCGCCACACATGTGCGCGCTCCAGATCCGCGGGAGCCATGGTCTTGTGCGTCAGGGTCTGTTCCAGCTTGAGCCAGGCGCGCGACGCGTTGAAACTGGACGGCAGAACGACGACCGATGCCGCCGCCACGGCCAGCACGACCAGCGCCGCATACCAGAAACGTCTTTGATTGATCACGATCAGCAGCAGCAGCACGATGCCGACGAACGCCATCATGGCGCCGCGACTGCCCATGGCGAAAAGCCCGATGATCATGACAATGGTCGCCGTGATCCAGAACCACAGCCGGCGGCCGGGAGTTTCCCGATTCTGCAGTCCGGCGACCACGAAGCCGATGCCGGCGATGGCGGCCATGCCGAGATAGATCGCCGATTGCGTCACCACGCCGGCGGAATGAAACTCGAGCTGGCCGCGCGTGCCCTGCATTACTTCCAGCACGCCGTAGCCCAGCCCCGTCAACACGCCGAGCGCCAGCGCATAACCGGCCAGGCGCAGCTGGGGCTCGCTGTACCCTGCCCGGTAAATGCACCAGAAAAGAATCACGTAGCGCAGGACATCGAGCACGCCCTTGGAACCGTCGGGAAACGGCCAGTTCACCGCCGTGCTGATCACGCCGGCCGCCAGCACGGCGAGCAGCGCGAGCTCGATGCGGTCCGGCCGGAACCGCGCCAGCGCCGGCCATGAGGCGCGCCGCCCGAGCCACACCGCGACGTAAAGCGACAGCGCCAGCGTCTTCGGGCTCTCCATCGTCGGCAAGACGAACAGCAGCAGGCACAACAGAAACAGTTCGAGCTTGCCGGAAAAACTTGCAGTGGACATGGTCAGTTGAATATCTGCCCGAGAAAATCCTGATAACGCCGCGCGCGTTCCTCATAGGAATACTGCCGGACCCAGGCGCGGGCGCGGTCGGCCAGTGCGGCGGCCAGCTCCGGTGAAGCCATGAGCCGGTTCACCGCCGCGGCCAGTTCTTGCGCCGAGTCCGGGCTGACCATCAATGCTTCTTCGCCATCCCGCACCAGGCTCAGCGTGGTCGGTTGGCGCGCCACGATCATGGGCACGCCGCTGGCGGCGTATTCGAACAGTTTCATCGGCGAAGTGAAATAGCGGGACTGCACATTGCCGCCCAGCGGCAGCAGCAAGACATCCGCCTGCATCAGGAAGGCCGGCACGTCCGGCGGCGACAGGAATCCCGCATAGCGAACCCGCTGTTCAACGCCATGACGCCGCGCCACCGACTCGAGCGCCTGACGCGTCTGCGCTTCCGCGCCGGGCTTGCCGCCGGCCAGATCCAGCACGACCGGCGCCGGCAGATATTGCAGCGCCTCGATCAGGATATCGGTGTTCTTCCACGCCAGGAACTGGCCGGCGTAACGCAGGTGAAACCCACCATCGGCGCGCTTGCCCGCGCCGGCCGCGCCGGCAAAGGCCGCGAGATCGACGCCGTTGGGAAGCACCGCCACGCGCGCATGTTCCGGAAAAATTTCGTCCAGCAGCGTGACCTGCGATCCCACGGTAGCCACGATGCCGTCCACCTGACGCAATACATAACGCTCGCCGCGCCGGCTGAACCAGGCCCGCGCGCGCCGGCCGCGCTCCCGATAGACCATGTGCGGGAACGCGCCCTCGTGCAGCTCGATGATCACCCGGACCGGACGGGGGTGCGTGCGCCGGCGCAGGGCCAGCGCCAGGCGGGCATGATCCATGGTGCGCGTCACCAGCGCCACGGGAACATCGCTCGCGCCCATCAGCGCATCGGCGGCTTGGACCAGGCGGCGCTTCCCGCCCCATCCTTCGGGAATGCAATGAAACTGCAAACCGGCCTGTGGCGACAGCCCGTGCCGCGTCACGGCATCATCGAGTTCCGCGCCGGACAGGGCGCGCGCGGCGCGATAGAACAGATGCACTTCGTGGCCATGGCGCATCAGCGAAGCGTAATCGCGCAACACCTGGAGCGTCTGGCCCGAGCCGGTGAACTCCAGGCGGTGCAGGTAAATGATCCGCAATTTCATGGGGAGGCTGCGCGCAGGCTGTTATCGGCGCGTGCCGGCCATGGCGCCGGCGAACACCTTTTCCATCCGGTCGAGCATCGGGTCGAGCCCGAAGTGCGCCAGCGCGAACTGCCGCGCCTGGGTCCCGATACGGCTGCGCAGGCTGGCGTCCGCGGCCAGTCTTTCCAGCGCCTGCCACAGTTCCTCGGCGTCCTTCGGCCTGACCAGCAGTCCGGTGGCATCGTGCGTTACGATCTCGCCGATGCTGCCGACCGGGGTCGTCACCACCGGCAGCGCGCACAACATCGCCTGCATGATCGCCTGCGGCACGCCCTCGTTGGCGTAGGACGGCAGCACGAAAATATCCATCGCCTGCAACCACGGCAACACGTCACGCTGGTCGCCGGGCATGAAGACGCGGTCCTGGAGACCGAGCTCCATGATCTGCCGCCGCAAGGTCTCGCGCTGCGGCCCGTCTCCCAGGATGATCAGCCGCGACGGCCGCGTGGACAGGCGGCTGAAGGCCTGGACCAGGTATTCATGTCCTTTCCAGCTGCGCAGGGTGGCCGCGATGCCGATGACCAGCACGTTGGCGTCGATCCCCAGTTGCGCGCGCCGGGCGGCGCGGTGGCCGGGCACGAAATACTCCGTGTCCATGCCCGTCGGCACCGAGGTGATGCGCGCGGGATCGTAGCCGTTCTCCAGAATCAGCTGCAGGCGCAATTTCTCGCCGGTGGTAACGATGTGCCGGGTCGCCTTCTGGTACAGCCAGCGCGTCAGCCGGTTTTTCGGCACCGACGCCGAAATGTGGCGCGTGCGCACCAGCGGCGGCGGCTGCGCGAGCAGGCGCGAGGCCAGCGCCACCAGCCAGGTGTCGGTCGAGCTGTGCGTATTGATCACGTCGACCGGCACGGCCTTGAGCCAGCGGCGCAGCGCCAGCACGCCCGGCAGGCGCTTGCGCCCGATCGGCAACGCCACCACGGGAATCTTGCGCTGCTCCGCTTCGGCGAAAATACGCGCCTCGGGCGGACACAGCAGCGTCACCCGGTGCCCGCGGCGCAGCATGCCTTCGGCCTCGGTCAGGATGCGTATTTCCTGTCCGCCCCAGCCGCACGAGGCCTCGGTGTGAACGATATGCATGGCGTCAGTATGCCGGCGTGGTACGGCTTTCCATCCGTGCCTTCCATTCCCGCGCGGCCGCCGCGATCGTGCGGGCACGGTGCTCATAGGTATGCTCCCGGAGTACGCGCGCGTGGGCGCGCTCGGCGATAGCGCGCGCCTCCGGAAAGTTCGCCAGATAATGCCTGACCTTGCCGACGCAATCTTCCATGCTCGTGAAATCCACCCATTCCTTTCCGATATCGAAATCACTCGCGGCATGCTCGCGCGTGTCACTCAGGAGAAACCCGCCGCACGCGGGCACGCCATAGCAGCGCTCCGGCAGCCCCCAGCTTTTCTCGGGACCGTCGTCGCAGGCCGCGCCGAAATTCAGGTTGATGCGGCTGCGCTGGATCAGCTCGATCTGGTCCTGGAACGGCGTGTCCTTGCCGTGGCGGAACCACGTCGAGACGCCGAAACCGGCCAGGCGCCGTTCCAGCTCGGCAAAAAATTGCGCGCGCCCGGTGAATTCAGGATATTTCCGCGCATCCAGCGTGCCGACGAAGGAGACGTCATGACGGTAGCCGCGCGGGTCGCGCAGCTCCGCGAGCGTGCGTCCGGCCAGATTGTAACGCGAGGTCCACGCGGCGTTGGGCAGATAGCGCACCTCGGATGCAAACGCCGTGGCCCCCTGGAGGCTGTGCGCCATGTAGATGTCCAGCACGCGCAGCTGGCGGAACCACCACAGGCGGCGGCGTTTGGCGCCCTTGTTCCACGGCGCGTCGCGGTTCCATCCGATCAGCGGGATGCGGCGGCGGCGCAGCCGCGACTTGAGCCGCAGCGTGTCCCACGGGCGCTTCATGGCGTCGTACATGTCGATCAGGTAGCCGTCGCAATCCTGCAATTGTTCGTCCGACGGGTTCCACAGGTTTTCATATACGGTGTAGCCGCCGCTTTCCAGGCCCTCGCGGATCGGAACGAAGTTGCGGTAATTGACGATGAACTTCATGGCGGCGCGAGCAAACCGCGGTAGAGCTGCGCCAGCCTGTCGCTCATGGCGGCAAGCGTCAACGGCTCCACCGTCCGGCGCGCGGCCCGTCCCAGGCGTTGCCGGGTTTCCGCATCGAGCAGACGGCGCATGAACCCGGCCTGTCCCTCGACATCCAGGGCATCGCCGGCGAAACCGTTGTTTCCGTTCTCGATCAACTCGGCCGCCCCGCACTGGAGACTGATAACGACGGGCAGACCGCTGGCCATCGCCTCCAGCGCCACGTTGGGAAACGGATCGTAAAGCGTGGGCAGGGTCAGCGCATCGGCCGCTCCATAATAAGGTTTGACATCGCCCTGGGCCCCGGCAAAGAACACGCGCCCGGCCAGGCCGAGCGCACGGGTGCGACGCTGGAACCGGTCGGCATGCTTGTCCCGTCCCACCACCAGCAAAAACGCGTGCTCCGGAAGTTTGGTCATGGCCTGCAACAACGCCGACACACCCTTGCGCTCAAACCCGGAACCGACGAACAAAAACAGCGTCGCGCTTTCCGGGATCCCGTGACGCGCGCGAATTTCCGCGCGATGTGTTTTCAGATCAGGATGATAAACCGAGGTGTCGATGCCACTGTAGATCACATGCAACTTCGCGTCCGGCACGCCGAAGTTGCGCCTGATCTCATCCTTCACCATCCGTGAATTACAGATCACCGCCCTGAGGCGCGGGCTGGTGAACATCCGTTTTTCGGCCCGCTTTGTGTAACAGTGATAAGGATTAAGCATGATGCCGAGACGCCCCAAAGACCCGCGCACGCGCGTGAGCTGCTTGAGCCATTCTCGATGCACGCCGTCGCCGGCGCGGTAGATGTCGCAGCAGGCGATGCGCTCGTGCGACTGCACCAGGTCGAACGGTCTTTTTTCCAGATCGCGGCAGACGGCGCGCGCGAACGACCAGTCGCGCCACAGCCGTCCGAGATAAAACGGATTGCAGGTGATGACCTCGAAGCCTTCTCCCCCGCGCCATTCACGCGTGATCAAAGTCAATTGCACGTTGCGGGTTTTCAGCGCTTCCAGTGCGCGCGACACGAAGCGCTCGGCGCCGCCATCCTGCGCATAGCGTTGACGGACGAAGGCCACCCTCGGCGCCATCATGCCGACGCCAGAATCTGCCTGACCGCGCTCAAAACCTCTTCGACGGTAATACCGGTCAGGCACTCGGATATCTTGCTGTTGCCACAGCCGTCCTGCCCGCAGGGCCGGCACGAGTAAGGCAAGGTCAGCACGCGGTGGCGCACCTGCCACGGACCCCAGATCAGTTCGTTGCTCGGCCCGAACATGGCGACACAGGGCGTCTGCACCGCCGCGGCGATGTGCATGGGCACGGAATCCACGCCGACGAAACATTTCGCCTGTGCCGTCAGCGCCGCCAGCTGCTTGAGGTTGAGCTTGCCGGACAGGTCCACCACCGGTTTCTTCAGGCGCGCGGTGATGCGCGCGGCGTATTGCAACTCGGGCTCGCTCGGCGCGGCGGTCAGCACCACCGACTCGCCCGCTTCCTGCAAAGCGGTGATGAGCGCCGCGTTTTTTTCCGTGGTCCAGCTCTTGAACATCCAGCGCGACGTGGGATGCAGGTGAATAAAGCCCTTGGACGCCAGACCGTGGCGCGCCAGCAGTTCGCGCACCGAGCGCTCGGCCTCGGCCCCGGGCACCAGCGTGAGGCGGCGCTCGTCCGCCCGCGGCTGAATGCCGATCCGGCGCAGGGCATCCAGATGCATTTCCACGGTGTGGCGCTGGTCCGGGGCCCGGTACAGGTGGGTGAAACTGTTGCGCCACAGCCGCCCGCGCTTGGCGGGATAGTCGCGCGCCACGCTGTAAGGCGGCTTCAGCAGCAGACTGATCACCGCGCCGCGGGACTTTTCCGTGAGGTGCACGATCAGGTCGTAATGGCGCGCGCGCAGCGCGCGGAACAGGCGCCATTCGTGCGCCATCTGCGCGGTCCAGTCCTCCTGCTTCCAGGCGCGGTCGATGGTGAACACATTGGCGATCGCGGGATGGCCGGACAGCATCGGTTCGGTGTCGCGGTACACCAGCGCGTCGATCTCGACCTGTGGCGCGTGATTCTTGAGAACCGTGAAAACCGGGGAGGTCAGCAACACGTCGCCAAGGTGGCGCAGCTTGACCACCAGCACGCGGTGCAGGGTCGAGAGATCGACGGCGTCCTTGAGCATCGCGCCAACGATAGCAGATTTTATCAGGCCTTACTTCTTGAGCGCCGCGAGCACGCGCTCCGGCGTGAGCTGTCGCAGGCAGTTGAGATGCCCCAGCGGGCACTCGCGTTTGAAGCACGGACTGCACGACAGACCGAGCCAGAGCACCGTGGCCTTGGCGCTCATCGGCGGCGTGTGACGCGGGTCCGAGGAACCGTACAGGGCCACGACCGGGCGATCGAGCGCCGCGGCCACGTGCATGAGGCCCGAGTCGTTGCTGACCACGGCAGCGGTCAGCGACAGCAGGTCGAGCGCCTCTTCCAGCGTGGTCTGGCCGGCGAGATCGAGGCAGCGTCCCTGCGTGAGGGACTGAACGGCGGCGGTTTCGGGTTGGTCCTTGTTCGAGCCGAACAGCCACACCTCCCGGCCCTCGGCGAGCGCCGCGTTCGCCACCGCGGCAAAATATTCCGCCGGCCAGCGCTTGGCCGGACCGTATTCGGCGCCGGGACACAGTCCCAGCACCGGCGTCACGGGCGGATGGCGGTTCCAGCGCGACAGCGTGGCACGCGCCTTGTCCGCGTCCGCCTGCAGTCGCGGCAGGGGAATCTCCGGCAGCGCTTCGTCCGGCGCGATGCCGAGCGCGACGAACCGGTCCACCGTGCGCGGCAGCTTCTGCTTGTCGAGCCGGCGCACGTCGTTGAGCAGGCCGTAACGCCACTCACCCGTGAAGCCGGTGCGTACGCGGGCGCGCGCGATGAAAGGAACGATGGCGGACTTGAGCGAGTTGGGCAACACGATGGCGCGGTCGTAATCGCGCGCGCGCAGTTCGCGCCCGAGACGCCACCGCGCGCCGAGCCCGAGCCGCCCGTGCACGAACGGCGCCGCAATCGCCGCGTCCACCTCCGGCATGCGCGCCAGCAACGGATGCGTCCAGGCGGGTGCCAGCACGTCGAGACGCGCACCGGGATGACGCTGCTTGAGGACCTGGAACAGGCTCTGCGCCAGCACCATGTCGCCGACCCAGGACGGGCCGACGACGAGAAGACGTTGGGCCATGCCGGTCAAATGCGCCGTGTGAAGCTGGCGCGCCGCCGGTCGGAAGACTTCGGGAGAGGGGGGTGGACGCTGGTCCCGCGCATGCGGGGATTCTAGGCAGTCGCTGAATCGGGTTCAACCGCGGCCGGCGGAACCGATTAAAATGCGCCGATGGAACTCTCCATTCTGCTGTGGGTGCTGGCCGCCCTGCTGGTGCTGGCGGGATTCGCCGGGTTGTTCCTGCCGATGTTGCCGGGCGCCGTGCTGCTGTTCGCCGGCCTCGCCGTGGCGGCGTGGGCCGATGATTTCGTTTATGTCGGCTGGGGCACGCTGACGGCGCTGGGCGTGCTGGCGCTGCTGACCTACCCGGCCGATCTGTTCGCCAGCGCCTTCGGCGCCAAACGCTATGGCGCCTCGCCGCGCGCCGTCACCGGCGCCGTCGTCGGCGCGGGGGTGGGGATTTTCTTCGGCCTGCCGGGCATCCTGCTGGGGCCTTTCGTCGGCGCGGTGGTCGGCGAGTTTTCCACGCAGCGTCATCTGGGAAAAGCCGGTCGCGCCGGTTTCGGCGCGACCGTGGGAATCGTGCTGGGAACCGCGGCCAAACTCGCCATCGCCTTTACCATGCTGGGAATATTCGCCATTGCCCGCTTTGCCGGGGGAAACTAGCGCGCCGCCCGGAAATTTCCCGGCGAAAAGGGTAGTACACTGGCGCTGTCAGGAAAGTTGAAATAGATCAATTGCCGGGCCGCCGGATTTGCATATGATTATTCGATTCCGGCATCAGGACCGGGACGGCCCATCCAGAGCGAGGAACACCATGAATTACTGTTATGCCAGCAAGGAAATTGACCGCGAAAAGGCGTTCCAGCCCATCTGGTCGAACGAGCTGAACGAGGTCTTTTCCGATGTCGCACAGTACTACGACCGCGCTAATATTTTCGCCACGCTCGGCCTGCTGAACCGGCTGCGCGATCGTTTCATCTCCACCATCGACATCCAGCCCAACCACAAGGTGCTGGACGTGTGCGCCGGGACCAACGTCATCGGCATCAGCCTGTTGAAAAAACAGCCGGAGCTCGACGTCTACGCGGTAGACCGCAGCGTGGCGATGCAGGAAGTCGGCCGGGATCGCGCCCAGCGCCATGGTTTCCGGATCAAGGCCTTCATCTGCGACGTGCACCACCTGCCGTTTCCGGACAATTATTTCGATGTCGTGACGCTGCAATGGGCGACGCGGCATTTGCGCGTCATCGATGTGTTCTCCGAGATCAACCGCGTGCTCAAGCCCGGCGGGCATTTCCATCACTGCGACATGCTGCGGCCGGCCAACAAGCTGGTGGAGGAGTTCTACTATCTGTACCTCAAGGCCATCATGGGCATCATTCCCCGGGTGTTCCGCAGCGGCCCGGCGTCACTGAAATGCCGCAACTACTTTATCGACGCCATCCGCATGTTCTACTCGACGGAAGAGCTTTCCGCCCTGCTCTCGGAGCTGGGCTTCTCCCAGATCAGCGGGCATTCGGTGCTGGGCGGAACGGTGGGGATACACAAGGCGCGCAAGCCACAGCTGGCCGCGGGTTAGGCAGCTTCGGCATTCCTCTTCGAGGAATTATTTGTCTTTGAGGACGTACACCGCGCCACAGTAAGGACAACGCTCTTCGCCACTGGCCTCGATCGGCAGATACACGCGCGGATGCGAATTCCACAGTGACATGCCCGGCATCGGGCAGGACAAGGGCAGGTCCGCGCGCGTGACCTCGTAGCGGTTCTGCGTGTTGGCGGGGATTTTTTTGGCTTCGTTTGCTTGCGTGCTCACCATGATTTCCTCATCCGGCGGGTTACGGCAAAAAACGCCTAACCCGCGCTACATGTATTAAACCGGCGTCAGCCATTCCAGGTGCTGGTGGCTGCGGCCGTGCACCACGTCGAAATAAAGAGTCTGCAGCTTCTCGGTGACCGGGCCGCGCGTGCCCTTGCCGATGGCGCGGCCGTCGAGCTCGCGGATCGGCGTCACCTCGGCGGCGGTGCCGGTGAAGAAGGCCTCGTCGGCGATGTACACCTCGTCGCGCGTGATGCGCTTCTCGACCACCTTGATGCCGAGCTCGCTGGCCAGCTGCACGATGGTGGCGCGCGTGATGCCGTCGAGCGCCGAGGTGAGGTCGGGCGTGTACATCACGCCGTCGCGCACGATGAAGATGTTCTCGCCGCTGCCCTCGGACACAAAGCCCTCGACATCGAGCAACAGGGCCTCGTCGCAGCCGGCGCTCTGCGCCTCGCGCAGCGCCAGCATCGAGTTCATGTACTGGCCGTTGGCCTTGGCGCGGCACATGGTGATGTTCACGTGATGCCGGTTGATCGAGGCGGTGCGCACCTTGATGCCGTTTTTCTGTCCGTCCTCGCCGAGGTAGGCGCCCCAGCTCCAGGCGGCCACGATCACGTGCACCTTGAGCCCCTCGGCGCGCAGGCCCATGGCCTCGCTGCCGTAGAAGCACATGGGGCGGATGTAGGCGCTTTCCAGCTTGTTCTCGCGCACCGCGGCGCGCGTGGCCTCGTTGATCGCGCTCTTGTCGTACGGGATTTTCATGCCGAGGATATGCGCCGAGCGGAACAGGCGATCGGTGTGCGCCGGCAGGCGAAAGACCGCCGGGCCCTTGGTGCTCTTGTACGCGCGTACGCCTTCGAACACGCCCATGCCGTAATGCAGCGTGTGCGTCAGCACATGGGTCGTGGCCTCGCGCCACGGCACCAGCTTGCCGTCGTACCAGATGACACCGTCACGATCCGCCATCGACATCGAAGTAATCTCCAGATAAAACCAATAAATAGACAGGATTAACAGGATTTCAAACTAAAAAAACCTTTTTACGTTTCTCGCCTTAATCCTGTTAATCCTGTAAATCCTGTCCAACTTTTTAATCAAATACTTCCTCCCAGACTTCCCGCACCTTCCCCGGCCAGTCGCCGAGTTCCGCGGGATCGGCCAGCGAGCCGCGCTCCATCAGCTTGAGGCGATGCTCCACGGAAAGATAACGGCGCCAAGCCTGCGTCAGCAGTTCGGCCCGCGCCGGTTCCAGCAGGCCCTCTGCCTTGAGGGCTTCCAGCAGTTGGATGTTTTCCGTGTGGCGGGTGAGCCCGGGATGATCATGTGCCCACCGCAATACCCAGTATTGCACCATAAATTCGATATCGACGATACCACCCGGGTCGTGCTTCACGTCGGCCTGCGTGTCGTCGTGGCGTACCTTTTCGGCCGCCATCTTGTCGCGCATTTCCCGCACCTCGGTCTTGAGCCTGGCGGGGTCGCGCGGCCGGCGCAGGATTTCCTCACGAACCTCCGCAAATTGTCGCGCCAGGACCGGGCTGCCCGCCACCGGCCGGGCCCGCACCAGCGCCTGATGCTCCCAGGTCCAGGCATGGTCGCGCTGGTAATCGCGGAAGGCTGCCAGGCTGGTCACCAGCGGGCCGCTCTTGCCGCTCGGGCGCAGGCGCATGTCGACTTCATACAGGATGCCGCCGGGCGTGCGGGTGGTGAGGATATGAATCAGGCGCTGGCCGAGACGCGCGAAGAACGCCTCGTTCGGGAGCGCCCGCGCTCCATGGGTCATGCCCTCATCACACCCCTCGTAAAGAAAAATCATATCGAGGTCGGAACCGTAACCGAGCTCGTGGCTGCCGAGCTTGCCATAACCGATGACGGCAAAACCGGGCGGCGTCTCGCGGCCCGGGCACCGCGGGGCGCCGTGTTTGCGCTCGAGATCGCGCGCGGCCAGTTCCAGCGCCGCCGTGACCATGCTTTCCGCCACCGCGGCGAGGGCCGCGCCGGTCTGCTCCGGGGCCAGGCCCGGACCGATGTCGGTCGCCGCCACGCGCAACACGTGGCCGTGGCGGAATTCACGCAGCACTTCCATTTGCAATTCCAGATCCTCTTCGGGAATGTGCGCGAGCCGCTGGCGCAACTCGTCTTGCAATGCCTCCGGCGTCGGCAATTCATACAGCGCCGGGTTGAGCAACTCATCGAGCAAAATCGGGTGCTGCGCGATCCAGCTCGCGATCCACGGGCTGGCGCTGCCGAGGCGTACGAGCTGCGTGAGCACCTGCGGGTTTTCCGCCATGAGCGAGAAATAAACGGTGCGCCGGCCGACGGCCTCGAGCAAATGCACCAGCCGCTGCAGGGTCGTCTGCGGGTCGTCGCTCCGGCCGGCCGCCTGCAGCACCAGCGGCACCACCCGGTCGATGCGCGCGCGGGCGCCGGTCGAGTAGGCACTGACCATCGGTCCCTCGCGCAGCGCGTTTATCAGGCTCAGCGTTTCTTCCGGCTGCGCATAACCGCTGTCGCGCAAAATCTGCCGGGCGCTCTCGGCATCGGCCGTTCCCTGCCACACGGCCGCGAGCCGGTCGGGTTCACGCTCGCCGGCGGCATCGTCCTCGGTGCGAAACAGCTGGGCAAAATGCCGATGTACTTTTTCGCGCTGGCGTTCGAGCTCGTTTGCCAGGCCTTTCACATCAGCGAAACCGCTGGCGAAGGCAAGCCTCGTCTGCGCCATCTCGTCGGTGGGCAGCTGCTGGGTCTGCTGATCGGCCGCCATCTGCAAGCGGTGTTCGACGTTGCGCAGGAAAATATAGGCCTGCGTCAGCTCCTCTGCGGTCCCAGCATCCATGCAGCCCGCGGCCGCCAGCCGCGGCAACACCGTGAGCAGGCGGCGCTCTTGCAGCTGCGGTTCGCGGCCGCCGCGGATCAGCTGCTGTGTCTGGGCGATGAACTCGATCTCGCGGATGCCGCCGCGCCCGAGCTTGATGTTGCCCTGCATGCCCTTGCGTGTCGTCTCGCGCTCGATCATGGCCTTCATCCCGCGGATCGATTCGATGGTCCCGTAATCGAGGTACTTGCGGTACACGAAGGGCTTGAGCGTCTTGAGCAGTTCCGCGCCGGCCTCCCGGTCGCCCGCGATCACGCGTGCCTTGATGAAGGCATAGCGCTCCCACTCACGCCCGTGGGTCTGGTAATAGTGCTCCATGGCGCCGAAGGACAGCGCCAGCGGCCCGCTGGCACCGTTCGGGCGCAGGCGCATGTCCACGCGAAACACGAAACCGTCAGCGGTGTTCTCGTTCAACGCGTTGATCAGCGCCTGGCCGAGGCGAATGAAAAACTCGTGGTTGCTCAGCGGCGGCGCGCCCGGCGTTTCGCCCTCTTCCGGGTAGGCAAACATGAGATCGATGTCGGAGGAAAAATTCAGCTCCTGCCCGCCGAGCTTGCCCAGCGCCAGCACCACCAGCCGCTGCGGCCGGCCGCTTTGCTCACCTTTGGGCTCTCCGCTTTTCTCTACCGTCCAGGCATAAAGTCTGGCCAGTGCACCGTCGACACAGGCATCGGCGAACTCCGACAGCGTGGTCAGGGTTTCGTCGAGATCGGCCCAGCCGGCCAGGTCGCGCCAGGCGATGCGCAGCATCTCGCGCCGGCGCAGCTGGCGCAGGCGGGTTTTCAGCGCCGGCTCGTCCGCGGCATCACCGAGAAATTTCGCAACCCGGCGCGTCAAATCTCCGGCCGGATATGGGTCAAAGAGATGACCGGAGATAACCAGTTCATTAAGCAACGCTGGTTGCTGGACACAGCCGCGGGCGACGAATTCACTCGCGGCGAATACGCGTGGCAGGGTTTCGAGCCACGGGCCCGGTGGCAGCGCTGTTATATGCGGTGCGAGTTCCTGCCACTGGGCGGAAACCTGCCCCCGCAGCGGCTCGGGAATCGCGGCGAGTGCCGCATCGAACGTTTGTTGAGCGGGATCGGACATGCCGCCATGATACCCAAAGGGGCAGGGGTTTACTCGCGGGTACGCCGCAAGTGATTACGGTCAGGCTTTGCTGTTTTCCGATTCCGGCATGATGGATTTCTCGACCGGCAATCCCGCTTCACGCCACTCCGGAAAACCGTCCTCGAGCCGGCGCGCCTGGAATCCATTTTCGCGCAACTTGGCCACGGCTTCGAAGGCGAGGACGCAATGGGGACCGCGGCAGTAAGCAACGATTTCCTGGTTGTGCGGGAGTTTCTTGAGCCACTGCTCGAGGTCCTTCAGCGATACATTGACGGCGCCCGGGACATGCCCGGACGCAAATTCCTCGGATGGTCGCACATCGAGCACCGTGACGATGCCCCGGCGTGCGCGATCAAGCAGCTCCTGTCGCGGAATCGGTTCGAGTTCATCCTTGACGGTGAGATAGGAGCGCACCAGACGATCCACATCGGCCAGGTGCGACTCGGCCAGCTTGCGCATGCTGGAAAGCAGGCGGACGATTTCATCGTCGGTCAGACTGTAATAAACATACAGGCCGTCCTTGCGCGCTTCCACGAGTCCGCTTTGGCGCATGACCCGCAGATGTTGTGACGTATTCGCCACCGACAGGCCGGTGAGTTTGGCCAGCGCCTCGACCGTGCGCTCGCCCTGCGCCAGATATTCGAGCAGCTCGAGCCGGTGGCCATGACCGACCACCTTACCGATGCGCGCCACCTGGCTGTAAATCTGCTGTTTCAGGTTCTGTCTTGACATCGCCGAGTTCTATAATCTAGTATTCAATTGAGTACTTGAATACTAGCATACGCGCCTATTAATTCAAGTAATTATTAAAACTGATAACTATTTCAAAGGATACGCGGGGCCCTGATGCTGCAAGCACTGCTGCAAAATGAAACGGTGATACGCCTGACGGCTTTCTTCGGGATGCTGGTGATCGTGGCCGGGGCCGAGATCCTGTTTCCCCGGCGCCGGCTGACCGTCTCCAAGCTGCGGCGCTGGGCGAGTAATCTCGGCATCGTCTTCCTCAACAGCGCGCTGGTCCGTCTTCTGCTACCCGCGACGGCAGCGGGCTTCGCCGCGTTCGCCGCGAACCGCGGCTGGGGTGTATTCAATTATTTTTCCGAGGCCCCGGTCTGGTTCGCGATCATCGCCTCCGTGGTGATCCTCGACTTCGCCATCTACCTGCAACACGTGATGTTCCATGCGGTGCCGGCGCTATGGCGGCTGCATCGCATGCACCACGCCGATCTCGATTTCGACGTCACCACCGGCGCGCGCTTCCACCCGATCGAAATTCTGCTGTCGATGCTCATCAAGTTCGCGGTCATCGCCGTCGTCGGCGCGCCAGTCGCGGCCGTGATCATCTTCGAGGTGTTGCTCAACGCCACCTCGATGTTCAACCACGGCAACCTGCGCCTGCCGCCGGCGTTCGATCGCGTGCTGCGTCAGTTCATCGTCACGCCCGACATGCACCGCGTGCACCATTCGATCGAGGACTACGAGACCAACAGCAACTTCGGCTTCAACCTTTCGCTCTGGGACCGCCTGTTCGGCACCTACAAGGCCCAGCCGGATGCCGGGCACGAGGCCATGACCATCGGCATCCGCGATTTCCGCGAACCGAAACTGGCCAGCGACCTGCCCGGCATGCTGATCCTGCCGTTCCGCGGGCGTGTCACCGGTTATGCTATCAACCGGCGCGAATGGGGTGGCAAGTCATGAACCGCCAAACGCTCACGCGTATCGTTCTATTCGCCGCGCTGGTGGCGGCCATCGGCGGCGCCTGGCTGTATCGCGATCAGCTCAATGTCGCGGCGCTGGAGAGCTGGGTTAAAAATGCCGGGGCGCTGGGGCCGCTGCTCTTCATCGCGCTGTATGGCGTGGCGACCGTGCTGTTCCTGCCCGGCTCCCTGCTCACCCTTGCCGGCGGCGCGCTGTTCGGCCCGGTCTGGGGCACGCTCTACTGTCTGACCGGTGCCACCCTCGGCGCCACCCTGGCGTTCCTCATTGCGCGTTACCTGGCCCAGGACTGGGTCCGGCAGCGCGCCGGCGGCATCCTCGGGAAACTGCTCGACGGCGTGGACGCCGAGGGCTGGAAATTCGTCGCCTTCGTGCGGCTGGTGCCGCTGTTCCCGTTCATCCTGCTCAATTACGCGCTCGGGCTCACGCGCATCGGGCTCGTACCCTACGTGGCGGCCTCATTCATCTTCATGTTCCCCGGCGCGCTGGCCTTCACCTATCTCGGCTACGCCGGGCGCGAAGCGGTCGCGGGCGGCGAAGGCCTGATCCAGAAGGGCCTGCTGGCACTGGCCCTGCTCGCGCTGGTGGCCTTCCTGCCGCGCCTGATCAAGCGCCTGCGTGGCGCGCCGGCAGAGGCCGGCGCCGGGCTTTCCAGCGCCGAGCTCAAGCAGCGGCTCGAACGGCGCGACGACATCACCGTGCTCGACGTGCGCACCGCCAAGGATTATGCCGGCGATCTCGGCCACATCGACGGCGCGCTCAACATTCCGCTCGACGAGTTGCCCAGGCGCCTGCCGGAACTCGATCGCTATCGCGACCGCCCGCTGGCCGTGGTCTGCCGCACCAACCGCATGTCCGGCAAGGCGGTGCAGATGCTGCGCGAGACCGGCTTCAAACAGGCGCTGCTCGTTAACGATGGCATGGTCGGCTGGCGACAGGCGCAGGGACAAGCGGTGCCGGCCGCTTCGGGTAACGAATGTTCCGCCATGCCGGTGCCGGGCGGTGTCAGCGCCGGCACCGGCAAGACCGTCACCATCGTGATCCAGAACGCGCCCTATCAGGGTGACAACAAGGCCTGGCATGCGCTGCGCTTCGCCGGCGCGGCGCTGGCCGAGGACATGAAGGTGCGCGTGCACCTGCTCGACGACGGCGCGGTACTCGCCAGGCGCGGCCACCGCGTGCCGGACGGCGCCGTGGATCTCGAAAAACTTCTCACCGAACTCATGGAGTGCGGGCTCGAAGTGCGCGCCTGCGCCATGGCGATGAACGAATGCAAGCTCGACGAACGCGATCTCATCGCCGGCGTGCAAACCGGTTCGATGACGGCGCTCGCAGGCTGGGTCAAGGAAAGCGACATCGTTTTGACCTTCTGAGAAAGAGAGGTGCGGATATGAAACTCGGCATTGTCATTTATACACCGGAAGCGGAAACCGCGTGGAACGCGCTGCGACTTGGCATCTTTGCGCTGAAACAGGGCGACAGCGTCAGGCTGTTTTTGCTGGCGCGCGGCGTCGAATGCGAAAAGCTCGACACCGAACGTTTCGCGGTCAGCACGCAGATGCGGGAATTTCTCGGTCTCGGCGGCGACATCCTGGCCTGCGGCACCTGCCTCAAACTGCGACATTCAGAGGGCTCGGAACTGTGTCCAGTGTCGACCATGAAGGATCTGTATGAAATCGTGCGCGACAGCGACCGGGTCGTTACGTTTTAGAGCGCTACCCAGCGGGTGCATCGCCTGAGCCCCACGAACACTGGCCGCACATCAAGAAGCAGTCTACCCTGACTATCCCGCTTTGCCGTGGGGCGGGCTTCTGGCGGCACTCTTGCGCAAACCGGATCATGGCAAAATATCCGGTGATGTTATGCTTCACTACTAACGACTGGAAACGCTCATGCCATCCCTGAAACACGACGAAATCCGCCAAGCCGTCCGGCAAAGATACAGCGAGGTGGCGCAATCCGACGCGGCTTGCGGCTGCGGACCAAGCTGCTGCGGCACCGGGGCTAATACCTCCGCGGCCGACGCGTCGGTAACGCTCGGGTATTCACAGACGGACGTGGCGACGGTTCCCGATGGCGCCAACATGGGCCTGGGCTGCGGCAATCCGCAGGCCATCGCCGCGTTAACGCCCGGGGAAACCGTCCTCGATCTCGGCAGCGGCGGCGGGTTCGACTGTTTCCTGGCGGCGCGTCAGATCGGGGAACACGGACACGTGATCGGCGTCGACATGACGCCGGCGATGATCTCCAAGGCGCGCGCGAACGCCGACCAAGGCGGCTATCACAATGTCGAGTTCCGCCTCGGCGAGATCGAACACCTGCCGCTTGCCGATCATTCGGTGGACGTGATCATCTCGAATTGCGTGATCAACCTGTCGCCCGACAAGGAACGGGTTTTCAAGGAGACTTTTCGCGTCCTGAAGCCCGGCGGTCGACTGGCGATCTCCGACGTCGTCGCCACCGCCGTCTTGCCCGAAACGGTGCGACACGACATAACGCTCTACACCGGTTGCATGGCCGGCGCCTCCCTGATCGACGAGATCGAAAGCATGCTTGCCGCTGCCGGCTTTGTGGACATCCACCTCAAACCCAAGAACGAAAGCCGCTCCTTCATCCGCGACTGGGCGCCCGGAAGCAAGATCGAGGATTACGTGGTGTCGGCCACCATCGAAGCGGTAAAGCCACGGGGCTAGCCCGCGATGGACCGCCGGTGGTAACGGAAAGAAAGGTCCTGGAAACAAGGTCTTTTTGTTGCCGCCGGGCAGCGGCTGAAGAAATAATGTCACTGCTTCATCGCCGCAGGAGGAGTCGTTCGTGAAAGCGATAATCCCCCGAAAGATCGAAGAATACTGCCTGCGCCACACCAGCCCGCGCGGCAAGCTGCTGCAGGAACTGGAAAAGTACACCCGGCGGAACTGTACCGATGCCCGGATGCTCATCGGACCGCACGAGGGCACGCTGCTGGCCATGCTCGTACGTCTGAGCGATGCGCGGCGCGTGCTCGAGATCGGCACCTTCACCGGCTATTCCGCGCTGTGCCTGGCCGGGGCCCTGCCCAAAAACGGCCGGCTCCTCACCTGCGAGATCAAACCGGAGCATGCCGTGATCGCACAGTCGTTCTTCGACCGCAGCCGGCACGGATGCAAGATCAAGATTCACCTCGGCCCGGCACTGGAAACGCTCGCCGGCCTGCCGCGTGCGACGAAATTTGATTTCGTGTTCCTGGACGCCGACAAGGAAAACTACGTGAACTACTACGAAGCGGTGCTGCCGCGGCTGCGTGCCGGCGGGCTGATCGTGGCCGACAATGTTTTATGGTCCGGGCGCGTGTTGGCGCCGAAGAAGCAAACCGACCGCGCCGTGGTGCGCTTCAACCGACACGCGCGACGCGACGCGCGCGTCGAGTGCGTGATGCTGCCGGTGCGGGATGGCGTGAGCCTGATTCGAAAACGCTGATATCAGCGCCGGCCGTTAATAAAAAAGGCCCCGGATAACGGGGCCTTTCTGTGCTGATACTCCGCCTGCTCTATAAACCGAGCTCTTTCTCCAACGATTGCTGGTCCTTCTTGAATTTGTCCTGCCGCGCGGATTCGGTCTTTTGCTTCTCCGCCTCCGACTTCTTTTCCAGCGCCGCGGCTTTGGCATCATCGCCGGCAAGGCTGTAGAACTCCACCGCCAGTTTGTTCTCGCCCTTGCGCGCATGTTCGTCGCCGAGCTTGCGCGCCTTGTCCCGCACGCCTTTCGCTTTTTGCGGTTTGTCGGCGAACTGGTAATAGGCAATGGCGTTCTCGATGGAGCGACGCGCATCGTCGGTGGCCAGCGTGTCGCCACGCTTTTCCGCGCGCTCGGTTACTTTTCCGGATCCTGCCTCGGCGTAGTACACCCAGTCCCTGGCCTTGCCGAGTTCCTCGCGCGAATCCTTGCGCGCCGCGAACGCCTTGTCTTCGGCGGTGAGCCATTTGTCCACGTTGCGCGCGGCGATCCCGCGCATCTCCCTGACCCGCGCCTCGTTGTTGCGGCGCTTGAAGTGATCAATGGCGTTGCCGACGGCATTGGTGTCGTCCGGTTTCGCGTTGGCCCGCTTCAGCATCACGCGATCCGCGTCGGCCTCCAGACCCGCGGCCAGGTACCAGTCGAAGGCCTCCTTGAGCCGGCCCTGCTTTTCCTCCTGGTCACCGAGCGTGCGACCCACGCGTTTGATCAGGGCCTCGCGCCGTTTGCCGGCGTCGTTGCCAAGACATTCCCAGGCGACGGTTTTGGCCGCGTTGAACGCTTCCTTCAGTTTCCCGGCCTTCTCGCTGTCCTCGGCTCTCTTCATTTTCAGCGTCTCGACGGCGATCTCCTGGTCCGGGCAGCCGTCGGCGAATGCGGCTGGCGCCATCAGGCCCGTGAGGCAGCATGACAGGACACAAGCCGGCAGGATTTTTCTCATGCGCATGAAATGACTCCCCATGATTACTTCAGCAGCTTGATGGCGTCTTTGATGCCGAAACCGCCCTTCTCCTTGGTGCCCTTGGCGCTGTCCCCCGCGGGAGCGTCGCCACCTTCACCGCCCATCATCATCTTGCCCATGCCGCCCATGTCCATCTTGCTGTAACCGGACGGAACCTCGAACAACGAGGCGTCCTGCTTGCCGATCTTGAGGTTGTCGAGCTCCATCTTCATGCGGTCCTTTTTGCCCTTGTCGACCGAGATGACGTCGAGTTTCATCATGATGTTGTCTTTGGTCATCCACCAGAACCCGCCCATCTTCGCGCCGTTGGGTTTTTTCTCCTTCATGATGATCTTGCTCTTGGTGGTCTGCACGCCGTTGACCGTGTCCGGCCCGACCGTGGTCTGCTCGACGTCGTAGTTCATCGGATCGTCCCGGCCGACCTTCGGATCGGTCAGTTTCATCTCCATGTACATGCGCTCGGAGGGCATCAGGTTCCAGGCCATCTTTTTGTCGCGGCGCATGATCATGACCATCTTCTCGCCGTCGTTGTTCATCTCGCGGCGCTCCTTGTTCGGCGCCTGGTAAATTTTGCCCTTGACGGCCCCGTCCGCGGTTTCCATGTTCCAGTCGGCCGAGTACTCGACGCTGGCGGGCGGCGTCGCCAACACCGGCGCGGCCACCACGAAACCTGCCACGATCAACCATTTTTTCATTTGCATTGAGAGGATCTCCTGCTTGTTTATGTTGAACGCTATGCCCTGCAAAAATTATTAACGTTACCGAAGTTCGCGCAGCGTAGAGGAAGGGCTGGTGGACGGCAAGCGCGATGACGCAAACTTGATCAGAAAGCCTTAACTAACTGGGCTACAGGCAACACCGTCAAAACTGAGTTGTGTTTTGATGATCCCGTCGCCGCCGCCGAGCATCGCAGCCCGCCTCGGGGCTTTCGCGAGCCTCCTGATCGAGCCCGAGGGTGAGGCGGAGTATTCATGGAAGTCCGGTGGACTTCCATGCCGCCGAACGGGCGCGCCGCGGATCGGCGCGCCCCGGGTGCATGCGCCCGGCGAGTTAGGCGAGCGCCGAGGCGGGCGAGAAGCGCAGGAAGAGGTCGGCGGCGCCGGGCGTGCTTTCTCTTGGTGACTTCTCTTTACACGAGCAAAGAAAAGTCACCCGCCCGCGGTGCGGAAACCGCAATTATGCTTTTGAGTCGCGCGCGGAGCGCGCGAACCATTCAAAGTACCTGTTGCTGCCCGGGGTGCAACACACTTCGTTGCACCCGTTCGGCGGCACGAACACACGTTAAGTGTGTTCGTGAAAACTCCGCCTCACCCTGCTTTCGCGGGAATGACAGGCAAAGTAGCCTCCGCGGGGACGACGACCAGCCAAAAAGAAAGCCCCGCATACGCGGGGCTTTCAGTTTTACAGCAGGTGCCGGAACGACAATTACATATCCATCCCGCCCATGCCGCCCATACCACCCATCCCGCCCATGCCACCGCCGCCGCCGTGAGATTCTTCCTTCGGCGTTTCGGCAACCATGGCTTCGGTCGTGATCATGAGGGCGGCGACGGAGGCCGCGTTTTGCAGCGCGGTACGCGTCACCTTGGTCGGGTCGAGGATGCCCATCTTCAGCATGTCGCCGTACTCGTCGGTCGCGGCGTTATAACCGTAGTTGGTGTCCTTGCTCTCGGCGACCTTGTGGTACACCACCGAGCCCTCGATACCGCCGTTCTCCACGATCTGGCGCAGCGGTTCCTGCATGGCACGCACCGCGATCTGGATGCCGACGTCCTGGTCGTGGTTGTCGCCCTTGAGGCCCTTGATCGCCGTGACGGCGCGCACCAGCGCCACGCCACCGCCCGGGACGATACCTTCTTCCACCGCGGCGCGGGTCGCATGCAGCGCGTCTTCCACGCGCGCCTTCTTCTCTTTCATTTCCATCTCGGTCGCGGCCCCGACCTTGATGACGGCGACGCCGCCGGCCAGCTTGGCCATGCGTTCCTGCAGCTTCTCTTTGTCGTAGTCGCTGGTGGCTTCCTCGATCTGGGCCTTGATCTGCTTGATGCGGGCCTCGATGTCCTGCTTCTTGCCGGCGCCATCGATAATCGTGGTGTTTTCCTTGTCCACCACCACGCGCTTGGCGGAACCGAGCAGGCTGGTATCGGCCTTCTCGAGACTCATGCCGAGCTCCTCGGAGATCACCGTGCCCGCCGTCAGGATGGCGACATCCTGCAGCATGGCCTTGCGGCGGTCACCAAAGCCCGGGGCCTTGACGGCGCAGACCTTGAGGATGCCGCGGATGTTGTTCACCACCAGGGTCGCGAGCGCTTCGCCCTCGACGTCCTCGGAAACGATCAACAGCGGACGGCCCTGCTTGGCCACGCCTTCCAGGATCGGCAGCATTTCGCGGATGTTGGAGATCTTCTTGTCGTAGATCAGGATCGACGGATTCTCGAGCTCGGCGCTCATCGTCTCCTGCTTGTTGATGAAGTACGGCGACAGATAGCCGCGGTCGAACTGCATGCCTTCCACGGTGTCCAGTTCGTTATCGAGACCTGAGCCTTCTTCAACCGTGATCACGCCTTCCTTGCCGACCTTCTCCATGGCATCGGCGATGATCTTGCCGATGGACGAGTCGGAGTTGGCGGAGATGGTGCCCACCTGGGCGATCTCTTTCGGATCGGAACAGGGCTTGGAGATCTTCTTCAGCGCCTCGACCGCCGCGGCCACGGCCTTGTCGATGCCGCGCTTCAGGTCCATCGGGTTCATGCCGGCGGCCACCGACTTCAGGCCCTCACGCAGCATCGCCTGGGCCAGCACGGTCGCCGTGGTGGTGCCGTCGCCGGCCACGTCGGAAGTCTTGCTCGCGACTTCCTTCACCATCTGCGCGCCCATGTTCTCGTATTTGTCCTTCAGTTCGATTTCCTTGGCGACGCTGACGCCGTCCTTGGTCACCGTCGGGGCGCCGAAGGATTTTTCCAGCACCACGTTGCGGCCCTTGGGACCGAGCGTGATTTTCACCGCGTCGGCCAGGATGTTGACGCCGCGCAGCATGCGCGTGCGGGCGGGATCGCCAAACAATACGTCTTTAGCAGCCATAGTTTCCTCTCTTCAGAATTCGTTCAGATGATTACTTTGATTACTTCTCGACCACGCCCATGATGTCTTCTTCACGCATCACGAGCAGCTCTTCGTTGCCGACCTTGACCTCGGTGCCGGAGTACTTGCCGAAGAGGATCTTGTCGCCGACCTTGACGTCCAGCGGACGGACCTTGCCGTCTTCGAGGATCTTGCCGTGACCCACGGCGAGCACCTCGCCCTGAATCGGCTTTTCCTTGGCGGAGTCGGGGATGACGATGCCACCGGGGGACTTACGCTCTTCTTCGAGACGGCGCACGATCACGCGGTCGTGCAGCGGACGGATTTTCACAGACGATTCTCCTTTGATAGCGGGTTGTACACTCATGCTGTTCTCCTTCTGCAATCTTTCCTGAACGGCTGGAAACACCAAAAAACCCTGAAAAACCGGGTGCCGGGATTGTTAGCACTCGATTCAAGTGAGTGCTAATGATAATCGCAAGCCGATTCTTGTCAACCGGGAAGAAGTCAGTCCTCGCGGCGGGACTCCCCCTCCAGCGGGGGGCGCTGGTCGGGCCTGCCGGCTTCGGGAGCGTGGCGGGTAACGGTACCTTCCAACCGGGCCCGGCGCAGGTATAGCCGGATAATCCCCCGCCGCAGTGGAGGAATCAGCAGGGCAAAGGCCGCAACGTCGGTCAGGAAACCCGGGATCACCAGCAGTACACCGGCCGCCAGCAAGGCCAGGCCCTCCAGCATCCCCAGCGCCGGCGACTCGCCCTGCGCGATCATGGCCTGAACCCGGGTCGCGGCGGCAAAGCCCTGGGTACGTACCAGCCAGATGCCGAACACGGCGCTGACGAACACCAGCAGCAGGGTCAGGCCCACGCCGAGATGTGAACCGACCTGGATGAATACCGCGATCTCGGCCACCGCCATGACCAGCAACAACAGCAAAAGCATGAAGCCGCACCCCGTGCCGTCAAAACCGCAGCATAACCCGGTTGGCCGCGGCCCCGCATCCGGGGCGCGTTCACCGCCGTTTCGCTACAATGAATAAATCGGAATCCCGCGCCGTCATCTCCGGCGGGCAACGGAACGCCAACCTGATGAAACGGCATGAATACCAGCTGGTGCTGACAACCTGTCCAGACACGCAAGCGGCGGAACGCGTGGCGCGGGCGCTGGTGCAGGAACGCCTCGCCGCCTGCGTCAATATCCTGCCGGTCGCCCAATCCATCTACCTGTGGAAAGGCCGGGTGGAATCGGCGGCTGAACAGTTACTGATCATCAAATCCATGACAGACGCCTACAGCTCCATCGAGAAACGCATCCGGGAGCTGCACCCCTATGAACTTCCCGAGGTCATCGCGGTCCCTATCGCCGACGGCCTGCCCGACTATCTCGCCTGGATTCGCAACCCGGATAAAACATGACGATGAAATCCCTTGCCGCCCTGTTGCTCCTGCTGTTGTCGCCGGCACATGCCGCTGCGCCGGAGGATGAACTGCTCGAAGCCGACCAGGCCTTCCGCCTGAGCACACGCACGGTCAGCGAGACTGCGCTCGAAGCCAGCTGGAAGATCGCCCCCGGGTATTACATGTACCGGGACAAGTTCAAATTCGAGGCGCTGGACGGCACGCAACTGAAGCAGCCGGTCATCCCGCGCGGCAAGAAAAAAGACGATCCGCTGTTCGGTCAGGTCGAAACCTACACAAAATCCGTGAAAATTCGCGTGCCGTACACGCGTGCTGATGGCGCTGCCACGGCACGCGTGCGCATCACCGCGCAGGGCTGCAACGAACCGGTGGGTGTGTGTTATCCGCCGATCGTGAAAGAGGTCGAATTCAAATTGCCGCCGGGCAAGGCGAAGCCCGCCACCGTCATCGCACCGGCCGCCGACACGTCCGACAAGATCAGCTCTCTCAAGGACCTCACGCGCAGTCTCGCCCCGGGCAGCGAACTGGAACCGCCGAACCCGGAGCAGGCGTTCCAGGTCAGCGTCTCGGCGCGCGACAACGCCACGCTGCTGGCGCGCATCGACATCGCCGACTGCTGTTATCTCTATCGTGACAAGACGAAGTTCGAATTGACGGGCACCGATGGCGCGCCATTGTCCGATGCGCGTCTCGGCGACGTCACGCTGCCACCGGGCAAAATCAAAGTCGACGAGTTCATCGGCAAGACCGAGGTCTACGAACAGGGTTTCGAAACGCTGCTGCCGCTTACGGGCCTGGGCGCCGGTGACCGGGACCTGCGGCTCAAAATAACGTACCAGGGTTGTTCGGAAAAAGGCGTATCCATCTGCTATCCGCCGGCGACCAAAACCTTCGGCGTGCAGTTTCGCGGCGGCGTGTTGAGCATGGCGCAGGCTCCGGTCGAGCCGCCGGTGCCCGCCGACACCACTCCGCGCGATAACGTCAAATTCCTGCTCGCGCTGCTGGGCGCATTCGGCGCCGGTTTGCTGCTGACCTTCACGCCCTGCGTGCTGCCGATGGTGCCGATCCTTTCGGGCATCATCGTCGGCGCCGAGGGCACGCATGTCACCAAGCTGCGCGGCGGGCTGCTGTCGTACAGCTACGTGCTCGGCACCGCGCTCACTTACACCGTGGCCGGGGCCGTGGCCGGCGCCACCGGGGCACAACTGCAGGCCTATTTTCAGACGCCCTGGGCCATCGGCAGCTTCGCCGTGATCCTGGTGCTGCTGGCGCTGTCGATGTTCGGCTTCTATCAATTGCAAGTGCCGTCCTCGATCCAGTCGCTGCTGCACCACCACTCCAGCCGCGTGCACCAGCAGGCCAAGGGGTGGTTCGGCGGCGAACTGATCGGGGCTTTCATCCTCGGACTGGTCTCGGCGCTCATAATAGGAGCCTGCGTCTCGCCGGTGCTGGTCTCGGTGCTGGGCGGCGCCATCCTGGCGCAGGACCCGGTGCTGGGCGGCGCCATCATGTTCGCGCTGGCGCACGGCCAGGGCGCGATCCTGGTCGCGCTTGGCATCGGCGCCGGCTTCCTGCTGCCCCGGGCCGGCAAATGGATGGACAGCGTGAAGCACCTGTTCGGCGCGCTGCTGATTGCCGTCGCCATCTATCTGCTCGGTTACCTGCCGCAAGTGCCGGTGTTGTTCCTGTGGGCCGCCTACTTCATCATCGGCGGTGTCTACCTCGGCGCCACCCAGAGCCTGCCGGAGGGTGCGAGCGGCTGGCGTTATCTCATCAAGGGTGCGGGCACGTTCCTGTTGATCTGGGGTGTACTGGCGCTGCTGGGCGGATTCACCGGCCAGCGTGACTTCCTGCACCCGCTGCCGTTGTCTTCGATGTCCACGTCGGTCGCGCCCGGCCCCTCGGCCACGTCAAGCACGACCGAGGGACCGCTGTTCGAGCGCATCCGCAGCCTGAACGATCTCGATAAGCGGATGGCCGACGCCAGGACCGCGGGCAAGCCGGTGATCATCGATTATTACGCCGACTGGTGCACCGACTGCCTGCGCATGGAAAAGGCTACCTTCGCCGACCCGCGCGTGCGCCAGGCGCTGGCCGGGTTTGCGCGGCTGCAGCCCGATGTCACCAATACCGGTGATGGTGAAGTCGAGGCGATGAAAAAGCGTTTCCGGGTTTATGGTCCGCCAGCGCTGGTGCTGGTGAACAGCAAAGGCGAGCCGGCCAGCGGGGGGCCGATTTACGGATTCCATGACGCCGACGAACTGCTGTCCCTGATCGGCAAACTCTGAGCGTATTCACAGACGAAACACCCGATGTCTGCCTCGCTCAAAAATCTCCTGCTCCTGATCGCGGCAGTGGTGGCCCTGATCGGCGGCTACTGGCTGGCCCAGACGCTGCGCCCGGATTCCGGGATCACCGCCACCAAGACCTACGGCGGCGGCGAGTTGATCAATTTCACCCTGCCCGAACTGGACGGCAAAAATCATTCCCTCGAGGAGTGGCGCGGCAAGGTCATCGTGCTGAATTTCTGGGCCACCTGGTGCCCGCCGTGCCGCGAGGAGATACCGCTGCTTATCGCCTTACAGAAACAGCGCGCGGCCGAGGGCCTGCAGGTGGTCAGCGTCGCCATCGACAATGAAACCGCGGTCAGGCCGTATCGCCAGTCCGCCGGCATCAATTACCCCGTCCTGATGGGTGGTGACGAGGCCCTCGACCTGGTCGCCCGCTACGGCAACAACATGGGGGCCCTGCCATTTACCGTCATCATCGATCGCGGTGGCGCCATCGCCGCGCGCAAATTGGGCGCCTTTACCCGGAACGAACTTGAAAGCTTGGTCGAGCCGTTGCTGAGCCCTGAAAAACTCTAAATCCCCTCAATTCCAAGCCTATTTGTGCTTATCTTTCGGCTATTTTTGCCGAATTCCGGCGATCCTGTTTTTACAGGGTTTTTGCTGGACAAAACGGCCTTTAGCATGCACAATATTTTGAACTGAGAAGATAGCGACAAATCAATGCCTGAACACGGAAAGTTTCCGCCGTTTACTGAAAATCCAGTCTTCACCGGTTGTGACAACCCTGCAAAGCCAAAGGACATATGGCTGAAATCCTGGTACTGAACGGCCCCAACCTCAATCTGTTGGGAGTGCGCGAGCCGGAGCATTACGGCAGCACCACGCTCGAAATCATCAATCAACGGCTGGCCAAACAGGCCGAGGCCGCCGGCCACCGCGCCAGCTTCTACCAGAGCAATGCCGAGCATGAACTGGTCGGGCGGGTGCAGCAGGCCATGCAGGACAAGGTCGCCTTTGTGCTGTTAAACCCGGCCGCTTTCACCCACACCAGCGTGGCCTTGCGCGACGCCCTGGCCGCCACGCATATCCCGTTTATCGAGGTACACCTGTCGAACGTGCACGCGCGTGAGGCGTTCCGCAAACATTCTTATTTCTCCGATCTCGCCGTTGGCGTGATCAGCGGCCTCGGTGCCCAGGGCTACGAACTGGCGCTCGCGGCCGCCATTGAACGATTGAAAAAATAGGGAAGACCCATGGACATACGCAAAGTCAAAAAACTCATCGAGATGCTGGAGGAATCGAGTCTCGCCGAGATCGAAATCCGCGAAGGCGAAGAGGCCATCCGCATCAGCCGCAGCCCCACGGGCAGCCCGGTCGTGCACATGGCGCCAACGCATATCGCACCGCACCATGCCGCGCCGGCCGCGACGCCGGCAGCCACGGCCCCGACCGCAGCCGCCGCCCCGGTGGTGGAAACGCCGGCCGGGCATGCCGTGGCCTCGCCCATGGTCGGCACCTTCTATCGCTCCTCCGCGCCCGGCGCCGCGTCGTTCGTGGATATCGGCAGCCAGGTCAAGGTCGGCGACACCCTGTGCATCATCGAGGCCATGAAGATGATGAACGAGATCGAGTCCGACAAGGCCGGGGTGGTCAAGGCCATCCTCAAGGAAAACGGCCAGCCGGTGGAATACGGCGAAGCCCTCTTCATTATCGAATAAACCATGATCGAGAAAGTCGTCATCGCCAACCGCGGCGAGATCGCGCTGCGCATCCAGCGCGCCTGCCGCGCGCTCGGCATCCGCACCGTGGCGCTCCATTCCGAAGCCGACCGCGAGGCCAAGTACGTCAAGCTCGCCGACGAGTCCGTGTGCATCGGCCCGGCACGCGCCAGCGACAGCTACCTGAACATCCCGGCCGTGATCAGCGCCGCCGAGGTCACCGACGCCCAGGCAATCCATCCCGGCTACGGTTTCCTTTCGGAGAATGCCGACTTCGCCGAGCGCGTGGAACAGAGCGGTTTCATTTTCATCGGCCCCAAGGCCGAGACCATCCGCCTGATGGGCGACAAGATCTCCGCGATCAAGGCCATGAAAAAGGCCGGCGTGCCCTGCGTGCCCGGCTCCGACGGCCCGGTCGGCGGCGACGACAAGGAAGTCCACCGGCTGGCGGCGCATATCGGCTACCCGGTGCTGATCAAGGCCGCGGCCGGCGGCGGCGGCAAGGGCATGCGCGTGGTGCACACCGAGGCGGCGCTGCTCAACGCCCTGACGCTCACCAAGTCCGAGGCCAAGGCGGCCTTCGGCAACGACACCGTGTACATGGAGAAATACCTCGACAACCCGCGCCACATCGAATTCCAGGTGCTGGCCGACACCCACGGGCATGCGATCCACCTCGGCGAGCGCGACTGCTCGATGCAGCGACGCCATCAGAAAGTGGTCGAGGAATGCCCGGCGCCGGGCCTTCCCGAGAAACTGCGGCACAAGATCGGCGAGCGCTGCGCCGAGGCCTGCCGCAAGATCGGCTACCGGGGGGCCGGCACGTTTGAATTCCTGTACCAGGACGGCGAGTTCTATTTCATCGAGATGAACACGCGCGTGCAGGTGGAGCACCCGGTCACCGAGATGGTCACCGGCGTGGACATCGTAAGGCAGCAGCTGCTCATCGCCGCGGGCGAGCGGCTGGCCTACCGCCAGAAGGACATCGTCTGGCGCGGGCACGCCATCGAATGCCGCATCAACGCCGAAGATCCGAAAAATTTCATCCCGTCGCCGGGACGCATCACCGCCTGGCACCCGCCCGGCGGCCCCGGCATCCGCGTGGACTCGCACGTGTACACCAACTATTTCGTGCCGCCGTACTACGACTCCATGATCGGCAAGCTCATCGCCTACGGCGACACGCGCGAGATGGCGCTGGCGCGCATGCGCATCGCCCTGTCCGAGATGGTGGTGGAAGGCATCAAGACCAACATTCACCTGCACCAGGACATCATGAACGACGCCGCCTTCATCCGCGGCGGCGTGAACATCCATTACCTGCAGAAGAAGCTTGGTCTCTGAAACCCGTAAATCGTGAGTCGTGAACCGGTCAACGACTTGCGATTCACCAGTCTATGCCCTGGCTCAAACTGAAACTGCGCGCGGATGAAAAGCACGCCCAGATCCTCGCGGACGCGTTCGAGGAATGGGGCGCGATCTCGGTGACGCTCGAGGACGCGGCCGACCAACCGCTGTTCGAAACCCACTGGGACAAAAATCCGATCTGGTCACAGGTGAAAGTCACCGGCCTGTTCCCGGAACACACCAATACCGACGACATCCTTGCGCGGTCGCGTGAGCTGATGAATCTTCCGGAACTGCCGCCGCATGAAATCGACCTGCTCGGCGACGAAGACTGGGCGCACTCGTGGATGGCGCACTACAAGCCGCTCCAGGTCGGCCGCGGCCTGTGGGTGGTCCCGAGCTGGTGCGCCCCGCCCGAACCGGATGCCGTGAATATCATTCTCGATCCCGGCCTCGCCTTCGGCACCGGCGACCACCCGACCACCTCGCTATGCCTGCAATGGCTCTCGGAACAATCGCTCGCGGGAAAAACCCTGCTCGATTACGGCTGCGGCTCGGGCATTCTCTCCATCGCCGCACTCAGGCTCGGCGCGCGTGACGCGTATGCCGTGGACATCGACGCGCAGGCGCTCGAGGTTACGCGCCGCAACGCGGTGCACAACGGCATCCACGACGGGATGCACGTCATGTTGCCTTCCGAACTGCCGCCGGACTTTCAGGCCGACATCGTGATCGCCAATATTCTGTTCGGGACGCTGATCGAGCTGGCCGCGGAGATCAAATCACGGGTGCGGCCGGGCGGCTGGCTGGTGCTGTCAGGCCTGCTCGGCAGCGATCAGGCCGCGGAGGTGCGGCCGCATTACGAGCCGCCGTTCGCCCTGGAGCAGCGCGAGCGGCAACAGTGGGTGCTGCTCGTGGGGCGCAAACCGGACTAAGCTGGATATATGAATATCAACCGCGGAGAGCGCAGAGCGCGCGGAGAAAATTCATGAAACCTGTTTTTCCTTCTCTGCGATCTCTGCGCACTCTGCGGTGAAAACTCTTATTTCAGGCAATTAACAAATGTACACCCAGTGCCCCGCCTGCCTCACGACATTTAAAGTCACGCCCGCGCAGATCGAGGCGCGCGGCGGCATGGTGCGCTGCGGCATCTGCTCCGCGATATTTCACGCCGAGCAGCGATTACTGCAGGTACAACCGGAGACGCAGCCGGCCAGAACCGTCGAAGAAATAGCGGCGGCCAAAAATGACAAGCGCCGGCCCGCCGTGAAAACCCGGCGCCGCGCCAACAGACGGCGCAGCGACAAGCTCCATGCCATCGATGAGAAACTGGCCCATGAGGCCGGTATTCCCGTCATCACGAAACAGCCGCTGTTCGCGCACCCGCGGACGCGCATCCGGTCCGTGTTCTGGGGTCTGGGAAGCTTTGCATTAGCGCTGCTGCTGGCCGGCCAGTTCGTGTACTCCTACCGCAACGAGCTCGCCACCATCCCGGAATGGCGGCCCTGGCTGGTGGATATCTGCCTGTACGCCGGCTGCGAACTGCGCCCGCTGCGCGACGTGGGACGCATCGAGCTGCTCCAGACCAGCATCGCGCCGCATCCGCAATACGAGAACGCGCTACGCATACGCGCCACCCTGGTCAATCGCGCCGCGTATCGCCAGGCTTATCCGGCAATGGAGGTGAGCCTGACCAGCAGCACCGGCGACGTCATTGCGCGCCGGATTTTTTCCCCCATCCATTATTCGGAAGCACCGCTGGAAGGCGCGCTGACGCCCAATATAGTCGCCACGGCGCTGCTGGATGTCACCAATCCCGAGGGCAAGGCCGTCGGCTACGAAATCCGGCTGGTCACGCCCTGATACGCTGCGCTCCGTGCACTGAAACAGATTTTCTTTTGCGCTTCACCCGCTTATCGCGCAAAGTGAAGCCGGATGAAATCGTTGAATCCATATATCCTTCCGTCATCCCGCGTGCTCGATCCGGGAATATAAATATTCTTTCACCGTTCATCGCGTCCCCTCTTCCCTGCGCTTGGAGTTTCTGGTTAAGATTGCCGCCCTTTCCCGACGTTCAGGGTAGAGCAAGCCGATCATGAGAATCGGACCTTACGAACTGAAAAATAATCTGTTCCTCGCGCCCATGGCCGGAGTCACCGACAGACCCTTCCGCACGTTGTGCCGGAAGCTCGGTGCCGGCATGGCGGCCTCGGAAATGGTGTCGTCCAATTCCCTGCTGTGGGGCAGCAAGAAGACCCTGCGCCGCGCCGATCACACCGGCGAGGACGACCCGCGCGCGGTGCAAATCGTGGGCTCGGACCCGGCCATGATGGCGCAGGCCGCGCGTTACAACGTGGACAACGGCGCCCAGATCATCGACATCAACATGGGCTGCCCGGCCAAGAAGATCTGCAACGTCTACGCCGGTTCGGCGCTGATGCAGAATGAAAAGCTCGTCGCTGAAATTCTTGAAGCGGTCGTTAAAAGCGTCGATGTTCCGGTAACGCTCAAGATCCGCACCGGCTGGGATCGAGCCAATAAAAATGGCCCGGCCATCGCACGCATTGCCGAGGACAACGGCATCCAGGCGCTCGCGGTGCACGGGCGCACCCGCGCCGACGCGTTTCAGGGCGAGGCCGAATACGACACCATTGCCGCCATCAAGGCGGTGGTGAAAATCCCGGTGATCGCCAACGGCGACATCGGCACGCCCGAGAAGGCGGCCCTGGTGCTGCGCGCCACCGGCGCCGACGGGCTCATGATCGGCCGCGCCGCCCAGGGCAATCCCTGGATCTTCCGCGAGATCGCGCATTACCTGAGCACCGGCGAGAAGCTCGTGCCGCCACCGGTGACGGAGGTGCGTGACACCCTGCTCGACCACCTCGAAACCCTGTACGCGTTCTACGGCGAACACAGCGGCGTGCGCATGGCGCGCAAGCACATCTCCTGGTACAGCAAGGGCCTGCGCGACGGCGCGGCCTTCCGTCACCGCGTCAACCAGGTCGAGACGCGCGAAGCGCAGCTGGCCATGGTGCGCGAATTCTTCGATGCGCGCGCCGAGGCCCTGGAGCTCGCGGCATGACCAAGGACCGCAAGGCGCCGCTGGCGGCGTGCGTGAAACAGTCGATGGAACGCTACTTCCACGACCTCAACGGCGAGAAAACCGCGGGCGTGTACGACATGGTGATCAGCGAGGTGGAAAAACCGCTGCTCGAGATCGTCATGCGCCACGTCAAGAGCAACCAGTGCAAGGCCGCGGAAATCCTCGGCATCAATCGCAATACCCTGCGCAAGAAACTCAAGCAGTACAAACTCCTCTAGAAGCTATCTCCAAAACTGCTGTCTGCGCTCCTTTCCCGCTGCGCCTCCGGCTCCGCGGGAAAGTCCGGGGCCGCCATCCCTGGCGGCCCGTTCGGCGGTACGAACGTCCACCGGACGTTCGTGAAAAATCTCCGCCTCACCCTCACCCGGCTGACGGCCGCTCGCGACGTTTTTGAGATAGCTTCTCGCGGATTCGATTGCGGAAGCGGGTCGCGGAATTTAGAATCCGCGTTCCCAACTTTTCATTGCGATTCCGCCGCTCATGACCACCATCCGCCGTGCGCTGATCAGCGTTTCCGACAAAAGCGGCGTGGTCGAATTCGCCCGCGCGCTGCGCGCCCTCAAGGTCGAAATCCTGTCCACCGGCGGCACCGCCAAACTGCTGGCCGACAACGGCGTGGCGGTGACCGAAGTCTCGGACTACACCGGCTTTCCGGAAATGCTCGATGGGCGCGTCAAGACGCTGCACCCGAAAATCCACGGCGGCATCCTTGGCCGGCGCGACCTCGACAGCCATGTGCAGGCCATGCAGCAGCGCGACATCCCGCCCATCGATCTGGTCGTGGTCAATCTTTATCCGTTCGAGGAAACCGTGGCGCGCCAGGACTGCCGCCTCGACGACGCGATCGAGAACATCGACATCGGCGGCCCGACGCTGCTGCGCGCCGCGGCCAAGAATCACGGCGCCGTGACCGTCATCGTGGACGCCGCCGATTACGGCGCGGTGCTCGAGGAAATGAAACAGCACCAAGGCAACGTGAGCGATGCCACCCGTTTTCGCCTTGCCACGAAGGCCTTCGCGCACACGGCCGCCTACGACGGTGCCATTGCCAATTACCTCGGGCGCGAACAGCCGGGCGGCACGCGCGCTGATTTCCCGGACACTTTCAACATGCAGTTCCGGCACGCCATGGGCCTGCGCTACGGCGAGAACCCGCACCAGAAAGCGGCGTTCTACGTCGAGCGCCGTCCGGCCGAGGCCTGTGTTGCGACCGCCCGGATGCTGCAGGGCAAGGAGCTGTCGTTCAACAATATCGCCGACGCCGACGCCGCGCTCGAGTGCGTGAAGTCCTTCGACGAAACCGCCTGCGTCATCGTCAAGCACGCCAACCCCTGCGGCGTGGCCATTGCCGACACCGTGCTCGACGCCTACCAGCATGCCTATGTCACCGACCCGACCTCGGCCTTCGGTGGCATCATCGCCTTCAACCGCCCGCTGGATGCGGCCACGGCCAAGGCCATCCTCGAGCGCCAGTTCGTGGAGGTCATCGTCGCGCCCGCGATCCATGACGACGCCAAACCAATCCTCGCGGGCAAACCCAATGTGCGCGTGCTCGAAACCGGCGCCTGGGGGGCGACGCGCCCGGCGCAGCTGGACTACCGGCGCGTCACCGGCGGCCTGCTGGTGCAGGACGCCGACCACGGCCAGATCACGGAAAAGGAACTCAAGGTCGTCACCCAACGCCAGCCGAACCCGCAGGAGCTGCGTGACCTGCTGTTCGCGTGGAAGGTGGTCAAGTTCGTCAAGTCCAACGCGATTGTCTACTGCAAGGAAGGCCGCACCGTCGGCGTCGGCGCCGGCCAGATGAGCCGCGTGTACAGCGCGCGCATCGCCTCGATCAAGGCCACCGACGCCGGCCTCGAGGTGCGCGGCAGCGTCATGGCCTCGGACGCCTTCTTCCCCTTCCGCGACGGACTCGACCAGGCGGCCGAGACCGGCGTCACCGCCGTGATCCAGCCGGGCGGCTCGATGCGTGACAAGGAGGTCATCGAGGCCGCCGACCAGCATGGCATCGCCATGGTGTTCACCGGCATGCGCCACTTCCGTCACTGAGCCATGAAAATCGCGCTCGCCGAGACCGAGGCCGACATCGCGCGCTGCTATCCGGTCATGGCCGAGCTGCGGCCGCACCTGACCGGGCAGGACTTCGTCGCCCGCGTGCACCGGCAGCAGCAGACGGGCTATCTGCTGGCCTATCTCGAAGACGAGGGCGAGATACGCTCGGTGGCCGGCTACCGGTTCCTGGAGATGCTGTGCTGCGGCAAAATCCTCTATGTGGACGATCTCGTGACGCACGCCACCTGCCGCTCCACCGGTTACGGCAGCCGCCTGTTCGACTGGCTGGTGGAGCAGGCGCGTGCGGCGGGCTGCCATGAATTTCATCTGGATTCGGGCGTGCAGCGCTTCGACGCGCACCGGTTCTACCTGTGCCACGGCATGAACATCGTGTGGCACCACTTCAGCCTCAAACTGGATTAGCCATGGCCCGGCGCGTCCTCATCATCGGTGGCGGCGGTCGGGAGCACGCGCTGGCGTGGAAAATCGCGCAATCGCCGAAGGTCGAAAAGGTCTGTGTCGCGCCCGGCAACGCCGGCACCGCGCGCGAGCCGAAGTGCGAAAATGTTGCCATCGCCGCGGAAGACGTGGACGGCCTGTTGCGCTTCGCACAGCAGAACAGGATCGATCTCACCGTGGTCGGTCCCGAGGCGCCGCTGGTGCTGGGCGTGGTAGACAAATTTCGCGCCGCCGGGCTGCACATCTTCGGCCCGACCCGGGACGCGGCCCAGCTCGAAGGCTCCAAAGCCTTTACCAAGGATTTCCTGGCGCGCCACCAGATCCCGACAGCGGCTTATGGCAATTTCACTGACGTCGCCGCGGCCGAGGCCTATATCAAAAAGATCGGCGCGCCCATCGTGGTCAAGGCCGACGGCTTGGCGGCCGGCAAGGGCGTGATCATCGCCCAGAACACGGACGAGGCCAGCGCCGCCGTGCGCGACATGCTGGCAGGCAACGCCTTCGGCGAGGCCGGGCATCGCGTGGTGGTGGAGGAATTCCTCACCGGCGAGGAGGCCAGCTTCATCGTCATGGTCGACGGCGAGCATATTCTTCCGCTCGCGACCTCGCAGGATCACAAGCGTGTCGGCGACGGCGACACCGGCCCCAACACCGGCGGCATGGGCGCGTACTCTCCCGCCCCGGTGGTCACGCCCGCGATGCACGCGCGCATCATGCGCGAAGTCATCGAACCCACGGTGCGCGGCATGAAAGCCGAAGGCCATCCCTACACCGGCTTTCTATATGCCGGCGTCATGATCGGGCCCGACGGTGCCCCCAAAGTGCTCGAATTCAACTGCCGCTTCGGCGACCCCGAGACCCAGCCGGTGATGATGCGCCTGAAGTCCGACTTCATCGAACTCATCGAGGCCGCCATCGACGGCAAACTCGACACGGTGCAGGCGCAATGGGACAGCCGCGCGGCCCTCGGCGTGGTCATGGCCGCGGGTAGTTACCCCGGCACCTATAAAAAGGGCGATGCGATTTCGGGTCTGCCGGTGTCCGATGCATCCGACGCGAAGGTTTTCCATGCCGGCACCGCGCTCAAGGACGGTGCTGTGGTCACCAGTGGCGGGCGCGTGTTGTGCGTCACTGCGCTCGGAGAAAGCGTCAGCGGGGCACAAAAACGCGCTTACGAGCTCGTGAACAAAATTCGCTGGTCCAAAGCGCAATACCGCCGCGACATCGGCTACCGCGCCATCGCGCGGGAGCGGACACGCTGATGTCCGGCCAGCTGACCCAGGCTGCGCGCATCATCCAGAAAGGCGGTGTGGTCGCCTATGCCACCGAATATTGCTTCGGTCTCGGCTGCGATCCCATGAACCGCGCCGCGGTGTTGAGAATCTTGCGCCTCAAGCGCCGGCCGGTGCAAAAAGGCCTGCTCCTGATCGCCGCCAACGTGGAACAGCTGGCCCCGTACGTGGACGACATCCCGCCCGCGGTGCTCGCCACCTGGCCCGGGCCATACACCTGGCTGCTGCAACCGCGCGACGGCGTGCCGGGCTGGATCACCGGCGAGCATGCGCGCATTGCCTTGCGGGTCACCGCCCACGCGCAGGCCGCGGCCCTGTGCAAGACGGTCGGCATGGCCATCGTCTCCACCAGCGCCAATCGCGCCGGCGCCGAACCGACCCGCAGTTTTCGTGATACCGTGCGCCGCTTCCAGGGCGAGGTGGATTACATCCTGCCCGGGCGCGTGGGTGACGCCCCCGCGCCGACACCGATCCGCGACGCCATCACCGGCGAACTGGTGCGCCCAGGATAATAAATTCAACTGACAGGATTAACAGGATTTACATGATTAAATCAAAAAAACCGGTTTCGAATTTTTTTAAATCCTGTTAATCCTGTAAATCCTGTCCATTCGATTTTTTTACATGGCCATCGACATCCAAGCTATCCGCGACTACCTGCTCGGGTTGCAGGACCGCATCTGTGCGGCCCTGGAAAAGGAAGACGGCAAGGAAAAATTCCGCGAGGACAGCTGGGACCGGCCCGAGGGCGGCGGCGGAAAATCGCGCGTGCTGGCCGACGGCGAGGTATTCGAACAGGCCGGGGTGAATTTCTCGCACGTACATGGAAAGAACCTGCCGCCGTCGGCTTCGGCGCACCGGCCGGAACTGGCGGGGCGCTCGTTCCAGGCGCTCGGCGTGTCGCTGGTGATCCATCCACGCAATCCGTATGTGCCGACCTCGCACTGCAACGTGCGCTTCTTCATGGCCGAAAAGCCGGGCGCCGAGCCGGTGTGGTGGTTCGGCGGCGGCTTCGACCTGACACCGTATTACGGCTTCGAGGAGGATGCGATCCACTGGCACAAGACCGCCAAGGCCGCCTGCGATGCCTTCGGCCCGGATTACTACGCGCGCTTCAAGAAATGGTGCGACGACTATTTCTTCATCAAGCATCGCCACGAGCCACGCGGCATCGGCGGGCTGTTCTTCGACGACTTCAACGACCGGAACTTCGACCATGCCTTCGGTTTCATGCGCAGCGTGGGCGATCATTACCTGCCGGCCTACCTGCCGATCGTGCAGAAACGCAAGGCCATGCCTTGGGGCGAACGCGAGCGCGATTTCCAGCTGTACCGGCGCGGGCGTTACGTCGAGTTCAATCTGGTTTACGATCGCGGTACGCTGTTCGGCTTGCAGTCCGGCGGGCGCACCGAATCCATCCTGATGTCGCTGCCGCCGCGGGTGTTGTGGCGCTATGACTGGAAACCGCAACCGGGCAGCCCGGAGGCGAAACTGTATGAGGTTTTCCTGAAACCCCGCGACTGGCTCGCGACGGAGGCGACATGAACGAACCCCTGCAACTCCCCAATCGGCATGCCACGCTGCGGCTGGTGCCCATGGTCAAGGACACCAATGCCGCCGGCGACGTGTTCGGCGGCTGGGTCATGTCGCAGGTGGACATCGCCGGCTCGATCGAGGCCGTGCGCCGCGCCAAGGGCCGCGTGGTCACGGTGGCGGTCAATGCCTTCCATTTCGTCGCGCCGGTGTTCGTGAACGATCTGGCCAGCTTCTACGCCAAGGTCATCAAGGTGGGCCACACCTCGATCACGGTGGATGTCGAGGTCTACGCCGAGCGCGGCCTGCGCTCGCCCAATCCGGGCGAGATCGTCAAGGTCACCGAGGCGGTGCTGACTTATGTGGCGGTGGACGCCGATCGCAAGAAACGTCCCGTGCCGCCGGAATGAAAAGAACCTTTTCCCCCTCCCCTCGCGGGAGGGGGCTAGGGGGAGGGGGTGATGCGCGCCATTGGACAGCACCAGCATCAGCCACTAGTCTTTTTCCCATGATCCACCGCGTCGCCCTCGCCCTGACCATTCTCCTGCTGGGTATCGCGCCCTCCCTGCAGGCCGCCAAGCCACCCGTGCTGATGCTTCTGGAATACGTCGCGGACGGCAAGGCGGAGCAAACCAAAATCGAGTTGAAAAGCGGCATGGTGGAATCGAAAGACAAAGGCAAGCCGCGGGACAAATGGATCATCCGCGCCGGCGATGCGGTCACGTCCGAAACCCGGCCAGGCGAGCGCGCGGTGAACTTCTACAAAACCACGGGCGGGGAAAACACGCTGCTGTTCATCGTGAAGGCGCGCTACTTCCAGCGCGACGATGGCAAGTGGGCGCCGCAGTTCCAGCTGAACGAGGAGCCGCTGGTGATGCGCGGCCCGGACGGCAAATGGAAACCGCTCACCGTAATTCAGGGCGTGCCGAGCCTGATCGTGCAGAGTGGCAGCGCCCTGCCTAACGCCGAGGGCTACGCGGCTTCGCTCGAACTCGGCTTCACGACGGGCAGCATGCCCATCGATGCCTGGCTGGTGCAATAGCCTTACTTTATTTTCTTCATCATCTCCAGAAACGGCGTAACCAGATCCATCGGAAACGGGAACACGATGGTGTTGCTCTTGTCGTTGGCCATGCCGGCCATGGTCTGCAAATAGCGCAGCTGCAAGGCCTGCGGGCTCTTGCTGATCAGATCGGCCGCCTGCACCAGCTTTTCGGCGGCCTGGAATTCGCCTTCGGCATGAATCACCTTGGCGCGCCGCGTGCGTTCGGCCTCGGCCTGCTGCGCGATGGCGCGCACCATGGTGGGGTCGATGTCGATATGCTTGATTTCGACACTCGTGACCTTGATGCCCCAGGCATCGGTGGCGGCATCCAGTATTTTCTGGATATCGGTGTTGAGCTTGTCGCGCTCGGCCAGCATCTCGTCGAGCTCGTGCTTGCCGAGCACCGAGCGCAGGGTGGTCTGGGCCAGCTGGCTGGTGGCGGAATAGTAATCCTCGACCTGGATGATGGCACGCTGCGGATCCATGACGCGGAAATACACCACCGCGTTGACCTTGACCGACACGTTGTCACGCGAGATCACGTCCTGCGGCGGCACGTCCATCACCACCACGCGCAAGTCCACCTTCACCATCTGCTGCACGCCCGGAATGATGAGGATCAGACCCGGGCCCTTGATCTTCCAGAAACGTCCGAGCATGAACACCACGCCGCGCTCGTATTCCCGCAGGATGCGGAACGCCGAGAACACCAGCACGACAATAACGACAGGAATAAAACTCCATGAGATGAATCCCATATCAATGACCCTCCGGGTTGTACGGCTCCACCGTCAGAACCAGCCCCTCGATTCCGACGACCTTCACTTTCTGTCCGCGCTTGAGTGCCGTGCCTGAACGCGCCTGCCATTCCTCGCTGTGCACGCGCACGCGGCCTTCGCCCTCTTTGAAGTTCTCCAGCGCCGCGCCGGTCGCGCCGAGCATTTCTTCCTGGCCGCTCACCACCTGTCGTTTGCGCGCCTTCATGGCCAGCGCCACCACGGTGAAGAAAAACGCCGCGCTGGCCAGCGCCACGCCCGCAATCAGGGGCCAGGCGACGGTATAGCCTTCGACATCGGTGTCCATGAGAATGATCGAACCGACCACGAACGCCACGACACCGCCGATGCCGAGCGCACCGAAACTCGGAAGGAACGCCTCGGCCACCATGAAGGCGATGCCGAGCAGGATCAGGCCGAGCCCGGCGAAGCTGATGGGCAGGACCTGAAACGCGTACAGCGCCAGCAGCAGACAGATGCCGCCGATCACGCCCGGCAGCACGTAGCCGGGATTCCACAATTCAAAGAACAGCCCGTAAATGCCGAGCAGCATCAGGATGTAGGCGACGTTCGGGTCGGCGATGGTCGCCAGCAGACGGTTGCGCCAGTCGGGTTCGTAGGCCTGGAGCTGGGCGCCCTGTGTCTTGAGCGTGATCTCGCGACCCTGCAGGCTGAGCTTGCGCCCGTCGAGTTTCTTCAGCAGGTCCGGCAGGTCGGCCGCGATCAGGTCGGCCACATTCTGCTTCACCGCCTCTTCGGCGGAAATGGAGTCGGCCTCGCGCACCGCCTTCTCGGCCCACTCGACATTGCGCCCGCGCATCTGCGCCAGGCCGCGGATGTAGGCGATGGCGTCGTTCAGCGCCTTCTCGTCCATACCCGGCTTGCCCGCTTTGGCGGGTTTTTCCTTTTTACCCTTCTGGTCCGGAGAATCTTTTTTGTCCTCCTTCTCCGGCGGCTTGGAGCCGCCGCCCGGATCGGGCACGCCGCCGATATGCACCGGCGTGGCGGCGCCGACGTTGGTCGCCGGCGCCATGGCGGCGATGTGCGAGGCCAGCAGGATGTAAGCGCCGGCGCTGGCGGCGCGCGCGCCGGAAGGCGAGACGTAAGTTACGACGGGGATCGGCGAGGCGATGACGTCCTGGATGATCTTGCGCATGGCGGTGTCGAGCCCGCCCGGCGTGTCCATCTGCAGCACCACGAGTGTCGCGCCGGCCTGTTGCGCCTTTTTCAGTCCGCGATGCACGTAATCGCTGGTGGCCGGACCGATGGCGCCGCTGATGTTGAGCAATATCACGTTGCCCGCCGCGGCGGCGGGCTTGCCGGCCTCGACCGCCTCTTGCGCCGGCATCAGCAACGGCCAGGCGGTCAACAGCAGGAACAGCAGCAGGCGCCAGCGTTTCATATCGCTACACCATACCAGAGAAGCGTATTCAGATAGAAATCGCCGCCGACTGCCACGGTGCGGAAAATGACACTCACCATTGAAAAGACCGGCCCGGAATCAGTATGCTGTTGCCGTGCAACAAAGCGTTGCCCCACCCGTTGCCGGTGGTGTTCGCACAGACAGCGAGGGGGTATTCCTAAAATAACCACTTAAGGAGGACATTTCCCGTGCAACAACAAAAAATGCTTCAAACCCGCCAAAAAAACCGGCTGTTCCCGGCCGTCTTCGCATTGCTGGCATTCATGCCCCTGAACACGCAGGCAGCAGGCGTGGTACTTACCGGTGAAATTGCCTTCGGCGGCGATGATCTGGCGGTCGTTACCAGCGGCAGCGACCTTCAGGCCGGCCAGTTGCTGAATCTGGGCATCGGTTACGACTTCGATCTCAATGCCGACAAATCATTGCGCCTGCGTGCGGGCATCAACTACAAATTCGACAACGTAAACGCAACCAATGGCGATGCCACCTTCGACCGCTGGCCGCTGGATCTGATCCTGATCTCGCGGCAGGGCAATATTTCCCTCGGTGCCGGCTTGACTTACCACCTCTCCCCGACCTTCGAGGCGACGGTCAACGGTTCCACCAGTCGGGTAGATTTCAACGATTCGATGGGATTCCTGCTGCAGGCAGGCTACATGGTGGCGGAGCGCATAGAACTGGGCGCGCGCGTAACGCTTATTGAATACGAGTCCGATAGTCCGCTGGTGATGACCAATGGCGCGATCACCAACAAGGTGGATGGCGACAGCATTGGGCTGTACGTCAGCGCCGGGTTCTAACCTTAGCGCGCGCGGGCCTGCGCCTGATAGCGCAGCAGGTACTCCAGGATTTCGAAGCGGTTGTAGGCTTGCTGCAGGCTCGCGCCCCAAATGGTCGGACCGTGGGCGCGGACCATGAGCGCCGTGACCGCCGGTTTGGTCTTTTTGAAACGCGCATCGATGTCGCGCGCGATCTTCGCGACATCGAGGTGATTCTCGAACAGCGGCAAGTCCACCTTCGGGTTCTGCTGCCAGATGTCGAAGCCCTTGATCATCTCGATGGCCGGCAGGCGCAGGCTCTTCGCACCCTTCTTCGCACGATCCGCGGCGATGGCAGCCGTCACGACATGGCCGTGCAGACAGGCGCGCGCGGCCGGGAACAGCGCATAGATCGCGCGATGAATCGCGGTCTCGGCCGAGGGCTTGTTCTCCGGCCGCACGCGCTCCACCACCTCGCCGTCCTTTACCCGCACCAGCAGGAAATCCAGCTCGTCCAGCCGGCCCTTGGGCATTCCGCTGGCGGTGATCCAGAAATGCCCGTCGTCCGCGCGCGCCGAGAGGTTGCCGGCCGTGCCCGCCATCCATCCGCGGGCATGGAAATCGCGCGCGATTTCAGCCAGCGCCGCGCGCGGCGGGAGATCATCGAGGGTTTGGGCCATAATCAATCCGCGGCTTGAGTTGAAACGGGAGCGGGCGCCATCATTAAATGAAACTCTGCTCCACTCATCCTGTCATCCTGATGACAGGCATGTTAAGAGGCGCGATTTTCAATGTCCACCTGCCAGCCCCTCCCGGTTGGCGCATCAATAGATCAAACATGGCAGAGGAACACGCATGTCGATCTCGGTCAAAAGAGTCTATGACCCGCCGTCGCCGGCCGATGGCCTGAGGGTGCTGGTCGACCGTCTCTGGCCGCGCGGCCTGTCGAAGTCCACCGCCAGGATCGACCTGTGGGCCCGGGAGCTGGCGCCGTCGACCGAATTGCGCCGGTGGTACGCGCACGAAGCGGAGAAATGGCCCGGTTTCAAACGCCGGTTTTTCACCGAGCTCGCGGCCCGGACGGAGACCCTGGATTCACTGCGACGCGAAACCCGCAAGCGCAAGGTCACCCTGCTGTTCGCCTCGAAGGAACCACGCCTGAACAATGCTTTCGCCCTCAAGCAGTTCCTCGAAGCACGCGCCCGCACGCAGCGGCGCCCGGCGGCGAAGCATGCCCGTGGCGGGCGTTCCCGCTCCGGAGGACGACAATGACCGAGCGCTTCGTCTCCGAAGCCATTCTCCCCGTGACCGCCACGTACGACACCGCGCGCATGGCAAGCGGGGAACCGGGACTGCCGCGCGCGTTCACGTGGCGCGGGCGCACCATCGAAGTGGCCGGCGTGCTGCGCAGCTGGCGCGAGACCGGCTGGTGCCGCCACGGCAGCCCGGAGCGCTATGTGCGCAAGCACTGGTACGAGGTGGCCACCGGCCCGCACGAAATCATGAAACTCTATTTCGAGCGCTCCCCGCGCGGCCCACGCCGCGGCGAGCGCTGGTGGCTGTTCAGCGTCGACGATTCGACGCAGTAAATCACTGCTGACAAGGAGCATCACATGGCACTTCACCACGCAGAACCCGGCGAGATCGTCGACGTCCGCCCTCTCGGCGCGAAACTGAGACAGGGCATCAACGCCACCCTGGTGCTGACCGATCGCCTCCAAGTGTTTCGCTTCATTCTCCCGGCGGGCGAGGAATTCGCCGAGCACAAGGTGCACGGCGAGATCATCGTGCAGTGTATTGAAGGCGAGGTCGAGTTCAGCTCCCGCGGCAAACAACAGGTGCTGCGCCCGGGCGAGCTGGTGTATCTCGCCGGCGACGATCCGCACGCGCTGCGCGGGCGGTGCGATGCCTCGGTGCTGGTCACCATCGTTTCGGAAAAGCAGCACCACGCCTGATGGCCGCGCGCAAAAAAATCGTCGTCAACGACCGGATGCAGAAGAACTACACGTACTGGCCCGTGGCGCCGGCCGGCAAGAAATTCCATCCGGAATTCAAGCCGCAGCTGACGCCGGCACAGATGCTGGAGCTGGGCGTGTTCGGCGGCAAGTACATGACCGACTGCCGCCGGGAATTCCCGGCGGCCTGGTTCCGAAAGGCGAAATTATCCCCCGAGCGCCGCGACCCTAAGCTCAATTATTTTGGCGTGGACGCCTCCAAGCCGCTGTCGTACTGGAAGCAGAAAGGCTGGATCCATCCCGAGGACCCGCGCGGCTGGTTCCAGTGGTATTGCCGCTATTACCTCGGCCGGCGCGGCCCGGACGACGTGCGCCAGATCAGGCGCTGGAAGGCGATGACACGGCACATTGCCCAGATCAAAAAGCACTGCCGCAAAGGCGATGTGAAATGCCGGCGCCGGCAGCGGCAGGCGCTGTTGCACTGGGCCTACGACAGCCGCAAGTTCTGATATTGATATTTATCAAAATTGATATTTATCAAATAAATTGGCCCCCGCTCAGGCTGATTGATATATCTCAATGACGCAATCCCCCGTCCGGCGCTTAATGGCTCCGGTAATTTCACGGCATGTAAAAACAATCGTGTAATCCCGGTCGTCAGCCATTGGGGGCATTATGAACATCAATAACCGATCCGCGTTTCAACGGTTCAGTTTCATTTCGGCTTTAGCGGTGGTCGCCCTGGCGGGTTGCAGCGGCAGCGACGGCGAATCCGGCACACCGGGGACATCCTCCGGCGACACCACCATCATTGTCGCGCCACCGGGTGGCGTGACATCGCCGTCTACCGCCACGGCGTTAACCATGTCCATCACCGGGGTCACCATCAGCAGCCCGCCGGTGGTCACATTCAGCATCGCCAATCAGGACGGCGTCCCGGTTGCCGGACTCACCAAGGCAGACCTGCGATTCAATATCGCGAAGCTGGTTCCGGGCACCAATGGCGCGCCCAGCAATTGGCAAAACTACATCAACGTCGCCAGAAGCGGGGCCGTGGCGGGATCACAGGAGCGCAACATGGCGGGTGCCGTGCTGGTCGACCACCTGAACGGCACCTACACTTATACTTTTGGCACCGACATCACCAGCGCCGCGGCCAACCCCTGTCCGGCGCCGTGCACCGATGCGAGCGGCAACCCCCTCGATATCAGTTATCAACCGAGCCTGACGCACCGCGTCACGATCCAGCAGGGCAACTCCGCTTACCCGAAATACAACGCGACGTACGATTTCGTGCCGGGCAGCGGTCCGGTCGCGAACGCGCGCGATATCGTCACAACGGCGAAGTGCAACGAGTGCCACAACCAGCTCTCGCTTCATGGCAGTCGCGTCGAGACCAGGCTGTGCGTCACCTGTCACAATCCGGGCACCTGGTCGGCCGGTACGCCGAACAAGACGGTTGACTTCAAGGTGATGATCCACAAGATCCATCGCGGCCATGATCTCCCGAGCGTCGTTGCCGGCGGCACCTACGCAATCGGAAGCCATGATTATTCGGATGTCCACTTCCCGCAGGACATTCGCAATTGCACCAAGTGTCACGACGGTGCCGCGAGCGCGCAGGGCAACAACTGGCAAACCCAGCCGAGTATCGCCGCCTGCGGCTCGTGCCATGACAACATCGACTTCAGCAAGGCCAGAAGCGCCGATCCCAATGGCCACTCCGGCGGCGATGTGAGCGCCGTCACCGACAGCGAAAGTTGCCTCGGCTGCCACTCGTCCGGCGAGGAGGCCGGCAGCATCGCGGAGAAGCATGCCCTGCCGGCACTGCTGAAGGCGGAAGGGGCGAAGTACAAACTCAAGATCGTGAGCGTGACCAACACGGCGCCGCTGGCGTTGCCGACCATCAGGTTTTCGATAACCAATGCTGCCGATGTGCCTTACGACATCGCAGCCACGCCGGCCATCACCGGTGGCAGCATGAGCCTGCTCATCGGCTGGAGCACGACCGACATCAACAACAATGGTCGCTCCAACTCCCAGCCGATCAGCATCAGCCTGCTCAGCAGCGGCGCGCTGGCGGGGACCGTAACCAATAATGGCGACGGCACCTACAGTGTTACTTCCACGACCGCCGTTCCGGCGGACGCGACGGGCAGCGGCCGGGCCGGCTTCCACGCGCGCTTTTCCGCCGACGTCAATGGCGATGCGACCAAAGAGACGATCCAGGTCAAGAGCGTGGTGAAGGACTTCCTCATCACCGGCGCCTCCCTGGTGGCACGGCGCACCGTGGTCGACATGGCCAAGTGCAATCTGTGTCACGAGCGCTTGAGCCTGCATGGCGGCGCGCGCACGGACGAGCCGCAGATCTGTGTCATGTGCCACAACCCGAACGCGACCGACGTGGGCCGGCGTCCCAAGACCGGTGGCATCCCGGTGGCCGCGACCATGCTGGATCTCAAAAAGGAGGAGTCGATCGACTTCAAGCGCATGATTCACGGAATCCATGCGGCTGACATGCGTACGAAGGGGTTGGTCGTGTACGGCTTCTTCTCGGCGCCGGCAACCCAGAACCCGGTTGACTTCAGCCACGTCCGCTTCCCGGGCATTCTGAAGGACTGCGCGAGTTGCCATACCACCTCGTCATACCAGCTGTCGGGGGTCTGGGCATCACCGACGCAGAGCGGCATCCTGGGCAGCACCATCGATACCGCGCCCAGCGCGGTCGACGCCGCGACGCTGACCACCGGGCTGGCCGATCAGACCGACGACCTCAACATCTCGCCGACCGCCGCGGTGTGCTCGTCGTGCCATGACGACACCCTGGCGCAAACGCACATGACCTGGGGTACCGGGACGTTCTCGGCAACGGAAGCGACCATCAACACCAACCTGGAGACCTGCTCCATCTGCCACGGGCCGGGCTCCGTCGCCGACATCAAGACGGTCCATGGCGTGAAGTAGAATGAAATAACGCGGCCTGTCGCAAGATGTAGTCAAAGCAAAGTCATGGCCCGGGGGCGCGGCGGTTCAGCGCCCCCGGGCCATGGTCGTTCATGGGCCTTGTCTGCCTGGCCTCAAACCTGACCCGGCCGATCACGGGGAACGTTTGCAACGCACCCCAGTCGAAATGACCATTGAACGAGAGTTCCCGTTCCCCTGAATTCTTCCACCAGAACCACAAGGCGTGGCGCGAATGGAAATCCGGAGCCCCAATCCCGATACCGTGTTCGTGCTGTTCGGCGCGGGCGGTGATCTGTCGCGGCGGCTGATCGTTCCGGCGCTGTTCAACCTGCACCTGGACGGACAACTGCCGGCGCGCTTCCGGCTGCTCGCCGTTGATCGGCAAGACAACCAGGCGGCGACACTCGCACAGAGTTATCGCCAGGGTGTCGCGGATTTTTCGCGGCGCGGCGCGCCGGCGGCGGATGTCTGGACTGAATTTGCGACGCGTATCGATTATCAGCGCATGGATGTGACCGATCCGGCTGCCTTCACGGCACTGGGTCAACGCTTGTCGGCCAAGGCGGTCCCGGCGACGGATCGCATCTTCTACATGGCAACACCGCCGTCGCTGTTCGCGCCGATCGCGCGCGGTCTCGGCGCCGCCGGGCTGGCGCGCGATCCGGCGTGCTCGCGCATCGTGGTGGAAAAACCGCTGGGCCATGACTTGCGGTCGTTCCGCGAAATCAACGCGGTGCTGGGCGAGCAGTTCACCGAAAAACAGCTCTACCGCATCGATCACTTTCTGGGCAAGGAGACCGTACAGAACATCCTGGCGATGCGTTTCGCGAATCCGATTTTCGAACCGGTCTGGGACCGGCGTTACATCGACCATGTGGTGGTCACGGTGGCCGAGACGCTCGGCGTCGAGCACCGCGGCGCGTTTTACGAACGTGCCGGCGCGCTCCGCGACATGGTGCAGAATCATCTGATGCAACTGTTGTGTCTGGTGGCGATGGAACCGCCGGTGGCCTACGACGCCGACAACATCCGCGGCCGCAAGCTGGACGTGCTGAGCGCGCTGCGGCCGATCACCCGCGAACAGGTGCCGCAGTGCGCGGTGCGCGGCCAGTACGCGGACGGCTGGATCAACGGCGCGCGGGTGCCCGCCTACCGCCACGAGCCGGAGGTGAATCCACAATCGAACACCGAGACCTACGCGGCGGTGCGGCTGTTCGTCGACAACTGGCGTTGGCAGGACGTGCCGTTTTACCTGCGTACCGGGAAGCGCTTGACGGCGGCGGTGTGGGAAATCTCGATTCGCTTCCGCGACGTGCCACATCGCGCCTTCCCGGCTTCCGCCGGACTCAACACGCAACCGGTGCGGCTGGTGATCCAGATGCAGCCCGAGCAGGGTATCGTGCTCAAGTTCATGGCCAAGGAACCCGGTTCGGCCCTGCGGCTGCGCCCGGTGGACATGCGTTTCAGTTATCGCGAGGCCTTCAACATGCCATCGCCGGAGGCCTACGAGACGCTGCTGCATGACGTGATGACCGGTGACGCGACCCTGTTCATGCGTGCCGACCAGGTCGAGGCCGCGTGGCGGGTGTTGATGCCGGTGCTGGAGGCGTGGGCGGATAATCCGCCGGATGATTTCCCCAATTACGCCGCCGGCACCTGGGGACCGGAATCGGCCGAAGCGCTGGTGGCCGCTGACGGCAACAGCTGGCTGACGCCGACATTGCCGCCGGAAGCGCCGGCGGGCTGAAGGCCTGCACCGAATTTGCCATGGACCAAACCACGCACATGTCGGTCACCGAAGATCGCGCGCCGGGCGCGCCCGGCATCCCCCCGACCTGGACGAGCAGCGCCAAGGACATGGTCGGCTGCGCACTGGGTTCGTCGCGGCTCTGGTATAGCGTCGGCTACGGCATCGTCAACGAAGTCTATTACCCGCGCATCGATATTCCGCAGATCCGCGATCTGGGTTTTATCGTCGCCGACGACAAGGGATTCTGGGTGGAGGTGAAACGTCTGCACGGCCGCGAGGTGCGCACCGCCGCGCCCGGCGTCCCTGCGGTGGAAATTGTGCATCGCCACCCGCGTTTCGATCTCACATTGCGCATCGCGCCGGATCAACAACGCGACGTGTTGCTGATCGATGTCCGGCTGGACGGCGACGAAGACCTCCGGCCTTACACCCTGCTCGCGCCGCATCTCGGTGGCACCGGCTACGACAACCACGCGGCAGTCAATGAATATCACGGTCGCAAGCTGCTGTGGGCGGAACAGGGGCCCTTCGGACTGGCGCTGGCCGCCGTGGACGCGACGCAGCGCGATGCCTGGGGCCGCGCCAGCGCCGGCTATGTCGGGATGAGCGACGGCTGGCAGGACTTCAAGCATAACGGCGCGATGCAGTGGCAGTACCGGGAGGCCGGTCCCGGCAATGTCGCGCTCATGGGTGAACTGCCGCGCCGTTCGACGCTGGCGCTCGGCTTCGGCAGCAGCCGCGAGTCGGCTGCAACTCTCGCGGTTGGCGCGCTGATGCAGCCATTTGCCAACCACTGGCAGGCGCAAATCGACCGCTGGCGGGACTGGCATGCCGGCTGCGATGAATGCTGCAAGGCCACGCCCGATCTGCCGGCAGCCTTGCGCGAGCAGTTCACGACGTCGGCGATGGTGCTGCGCGCGCATCTCGATCTGACCTACCCCGGGGCGATGGTGGCGAGCCTGAGTATTCCCTGGGGCAATACCCGCAACGAACGCGGCGGTTATCACCTGGTGTGGCCGCGCGACCTGGCCGAATGCGCGGGCGCGCTGCTGGCGCTCGGCGACGACGACAAGGCGCGCGAAATCCTGCGTTACCTGATCTCGACCCAGCATGCCGATGGACACTGGAACCAGAATCAGTGGCTGGGCGGCAAGCCGTTCTGGCAGGGGATCCAGCTCGATGAGACTGCGTTTCCGGTGCTGCTGGCCGCGCGCCTGCACGAACACGACGCCCTTGCCGGTACCGAGGTAACAGACATGGTGCGCCGGGCGCTCGGTTTCATCGCGCGCACCGGACCGGCCAGCGATCAGGACCGCTGGGAGGAGGACGCCGGGGTGAATGCCTTCACGCTGGCGGCGTGCATCGCGGCACTGGTGGGCGGGGCGCGCTTTCTCGAACCGGCTGCGCGCGACATGGCGCTGGCACTGGCCGACGACTGGAATGCCCAGATTGAAAAATGGACGCTGGCGCGTGGAACCGAACTGGCGCGTCGCGCCGGCGTGGCGGGTTATTACGTGCGTATCGCGCCGGCCGAGACGCTGATGGACGAAGAAGCGCTCAACGGATCCCTGCCGATCAAGAATCGTGTGCAGGACCCCGGACTGCCGGCCACGGAGCAGGTCGGCACCGATTTTCTGCAACTGGTGCGCTTCGGCCTGCGCCGCGCCGACGACCCGCTGATCCTCGACACGCTCAAGGTGGTCGATGAATTATTGAAAGTCGATACGCCCGGCGGTCCGGCGTGGCATCGCTATAACGGCGACGGCTACGGCGAGCATTCTGACGGCGCTCCGTTTGACGGCACCGGCCAGGGCCGCGCCTGGCCCCTGCTCACCGGCGAGCGCGGACATTACGAGTTATGTGCCGGCCGCGATCCGCTGTCTCTGCTGACCACCATGGCGTCCATGTGCGGACCGGGCGGGATGATGCCGGAACAGGTTTGGGACAGCGCGGCGATACCGGCGCGCTGGCTCTACCCCGGACGCCCCACCGGTTCGGCCATGCCGCTGGCCTGGGCCCACGCGGAATACATCAAGCTGGCGGTATCGCGCGCGCTGGGAACGCCCTTTGACCGGCCGGCCGCGGTGTGGGAACGCTACCACGGCCAAGCGCCGGCGGCGACGTGGCGACACTGGTGTGAACAGGCACCGATCGGTCGCATCGGCGCGGGTCAGCGACTGCGCATCTGCCTGCACGCACCGTCACTGGTACGCTGGAGTGCGGACGGCTGGCGTACCGTATACGAGCTGCGCACCGAGGACAGCGGACTGGGTCTGCACACCGTGACGCCGGTCATGACGATGGTATCGGGCGGCGCGCGGATCGAGTTCAGTTTCCGCCATGACGACAGCCGGGTCGCGGACGAGCGACGTTACCGGATCGAGATCACCGGTTGATGGTTGCCCTGTTTGCGTTGTCGTTACTGCTCACGCCGCGACACGTCCCTGGCGGCGTGACCGGTATTTCTTTCTCGAAGAGGTCGCGCGCGGCGGATCGCCCGCCAACGCCTGGAGGCGAGGGCGGACGGAAACGACGATGCGCCCGCGGGGTGCGTTGATAATCCCCTTGCGCCGCAGTCCCGCCATGATGCGGCTGACTGTCTCCACCGTGAGACCCAGGATCTCCGCCATCTCCTGGCGCGACAGATGCAACGCTCCGGCCTTGCCGCTTCCGCCCGCGGCACCTGGCGGATACAGGCTCAACAACAGCGCAGCGACCTTTTCCATCGCCGTCTTCTGGCCCAGGGCACGAATCATGTTGCGCGCCTGCGCCAATTGCTCATTGACGGCAAGCAGGATATTCAGCGACACCTGCGGCGCTTGCGCGAGCAACCATGCGATATCGTCATGTTTGATCCGGCAGAACACGGTCGGCGTCAGGGTCTCGGCGCTGTAGCTGTGAGTGGCATTGCCGACGTCATCGAAGCCGAGGAAATAGCCGGGTCCGACCAGGTTGAGGAGATGCACGTGACCGGTGATGTCGGTGCGCGTCAGTTTGAGCTGCCCTTCACGGACCACGTACAGGTATTTCGACGGATCGCCGGCACGGAACAATATCTCGCGCGGACCGCTGTGGCTGGAACCGAGGCGGCCACGCAACTCGCTGACCTGCCTGGCGGAAAGACCCGCATACAGTTTTGCCTCGCAGTATTCGCAATCGTTGATCCCGTACGTACGGGGTAGCGGGTCGCGTTTACCGGTCGGCGGAGAAGTCCCGCACGAGGCGCCGGCGCACGCCTCCGACCGCCCGCCGCGCCTTTTTCGCGTCATGGATGCCTCTCGTCCCATCATCATGCCTGTCATTTATCCTGACACGGAAGTCCGCAGGACTAATTGACAATCGTCAACCCCGGCCATTCCGTCAGTCCGGTTATTGGGTAAAGCTGTGCGGCGTATGGCCGCCGAAGAAGCCCACCGTCACCAGGACCAGGAGCGTCAGGCCGCAAATGATCAGGGTGATGCCCAATACCTTCGATCCCAGCGTCATCGGCTGCGACGGCGCCTGCACCAGATACTTCTCCAGTTGTCCGCTCTCGACCAGGCGCCGGTACTGCAGCGTATGTTCGCGCTTGAACTCTTCCAACGACTGGGTGCCGGTGAACATCACGATGTCCGGCGGCGGCAGCTTGTCCGGCCGGAAATGGTTGTTGAAGAAGTGCACCGTGAACAGGAACACCGCGGCCAGGAACGCCTCTTCGCCGTGCACCAGCGCCGCCACGTTGAACACCCATCCCGGGAAGATCGCCGCGGTCACGTTCGGGAAGGCCAGCAGCATGCCGGTGCCGCCGATGGCGGCCATGCCCCAGAACACCGCCCAATAGTCGAATTTCTCCCAGTAGGTCCAGCGGTCGAAGGTCGGCCGTGGTCCCTTGTTGAAGAACCACTTGAACATGCCGATGGCGTCCTCAAGGTCCTTCCAGTTCGGTACCAGCGAATCGGGACCGAACCAGCGGAAGGTCTTGCGGTTGCGCCAGATATTGATGGCGACGGCGACCAGGTGCAGGAAGAAAATGCCGAGCATGATCGCCGCGCTGGTGCGGTGAATGATTCCCGCCACCTGCGGGCCGCCGAGCGCCTTCATGATGACCGGCGCCCAGTCGGTATAGGAATAGAACACCGCCATGCCGGTCAGGATCAGCGTCATGACGCTCAGGGCGAACAGCAGATGCGCGAGCCGCCACAGGGGCCCGAAGCGGCGCACCTGTTTGGCCTCCGCCAGCGGCAATTCGTCCACGCGCACGCGCGGCCTGAGTTCGCCCTCCTTGCGGCGTTCGTATTCCCGGTACCACCACAGCAAGGAATGCACCCAGAAGTAGGCGAACACGAACACCAGCAGCCAATGCATGAATCTCGAGGCGATCCACATCTGCGGATAGCGCTTGAAATCGTGGTCGTTGGCATGGGGACCGAAAGTCGCGAATCCCGCCGTCGCCAGCGGAAGTTTCTTGCCGTCGTGACACTGCCGGCAGGTTTCGAGGCGGTTGTCCGGGTGCACCTTCGATTGCGGGTCGTCCACCCGGAGAATCTTGTGGCTGTCGTGGCAGTCGTAGCACTTGGCCGTGTAGGTGTAGCCCAGCTTGGTGACCTGGCCGTGATAGGTGTCCCGGTAGGTGAGGAAATTTTCCAGGTGGCAGGTGCCGCAATTCTCGATGATCAGCAGCTTGAAAGCGTCCTTGGACGTGTTCGCGATGCTGTGGGTGGTGTGGCAATCCGTGCACACCGCCGCCTTGGGATTTTTTTTCTCCATGGTTTCGACGCCATGCACCGATTCCGCGTAACTCTCGAGCTGATCGGTGTGGCACTGCTCGCCGCAAACCTTCGACACCGTCAGGTGCCAGTCGGTGCGCCTGGAAGTGCCGCGTGGCGGCACGTTGAAATAGTGTGAATCGTGGCAATCGTCGCAGGCCGCGTTGGGGCGGGTTTTGTCGTCGGTGCTCGGCCGCGCGTGAAACGAATTCTTGTACGCCTCGATGTTCTGGACCACGATTCCCAGTCTCGCCCTTTCCCTGGTCAGGTTTTGCTGCTTCGCGGTTTCCCACAACGCCTCGTGGCAGGTCACGCAGTTGGCCTTGGGCGCCGGCCCTTTCTTGTGCGGCGCCTTGCTGCTGGTGATGTCCTGGTGACAGCCCACGCAGGTCATCTCGCCGTGCACGCCTTTTCCGAACTGATTCTCCTGTATCGCCTGCAAGGTGCGCGGCTTGCCCTCCGCTCCCGGCGCCGTCAGTTTGTCCGCCTTGGCGCCGTGGCAGATCAGGCAGGTGCTGTTGTCCAGTTTTTCCGCGGCCGGCGGCGCGCCGCGGCTCCCGGCGTCGACGGCCGCGGTCGCCTCGGCCGGCCGCAGCAGCGCCGGCAGCGTCAGACAAACAGCGGCCAGCATCATCCACGCTGTCAGTTTGGAAATGCGCATGTCCCTGGTCCTCGGTTCGACATTGCGAAGCAGTTTTGTGCGGTATTCATGGAGACAGACTTGCCATCAAGTTGCCAGCCGCACGCCGGATTCTCGTCATGTCTCATGATTATTGATAAGCTTCCGTTGTTATTTGATATTTATCAATAATACCGGGATTCGTTCCGGGTTGATATTTATCAATGTCCGATGAAGTGGCACACTATTAATCTTGCGCAATCCACAGACTCTTCCAGAGCGCTCCTTACAAGAAATGGTCTATCGTTGAATGGAGAGACAAATGAAATCGACCACCGTCATTTCGGCGTTCCTGGGAACAATCCTGGTTGGCCTTGCCACCGCCGGCTACGCCGCGGACAAGACCGACGCCCGCAAAGTCGACATCGGCAAGGCCGAGTACGAACAGAAGTGCACCATTTGTCATGGTGCGCTGGGAAAGGGTGACGGCGCGTACAGCGTGATGCTGAAGAAACCCGCGACCGACCTGACGACGTTGTCCAAAAAAAATGCCGGGGTGTTCCCCTTCGCCCGGGTGTTCGAGACCATCGAGGGCACGCATGAATTGAAAGCGCACGGCACGCGGGAAATGCCGATCTGGGGCAAGGAATACCGGAGCAGCAAATATTATGATGACTATTTGCACGATCCCGAATCGGATCGATCGTATTTTGCCCGTTCACGCATACTGGCGCTGACCGAATACATCTATCGGCTGCAAGCCAAATAGGGAATTTCTGAATCAGCCACTTGAAACATTTGCCTAAACAAGCTCGGAGAAATCTCATGAAACACAAAATATTCGCCAGCGCGCTGCTCGCCTTTTCCGCCGTCGTGTTCGCTTCCTCCCCCGCCGTCGCCGCCGACATCGATGCCGACGCGGCCCAGAAACTGGCGAAGAAAAACAATTGCTTCAAGTGCCACGCCATCGACAAGACCAAGAAGGGACCCTCCTACAAGAAGATCGCGGCCAAGTACAAGGGCAAGCCCGATGGCGAAGCCAAGGTGATCGAAAACTTCACCACGGCTCCGATGGTGAAGATGGAAGATGGCACCGAAGAAAAACACAAGGTTATCGATACCAAGGACATGAAAGAGATGAAGAATCTGGCGCAGTGGATTCTGTCACTCGATAAGTAAAAAGCAGTCCAAGCGACGCGGCCCGTGGCGGGGCTGGCAACGGTTTAGTCACAAGGATGGGCTTCGACATGGATTTTGCATGAGGCTCTTGAGTTACATCATCAGTCATGGAGGAAATCATCATGAACAAAAGAGCATTCATCCTGGCCTTTGCCGCCCTGGCCGCCGGGCCTGCCCTGGCCGCCGATCCTGCCACCATCGACTGGTCGAAGATCCCCGTTGTCAAAGTACCGCTGTTCTATCCGGGACAGTCTTCCTATGAATGGCTGCGCAGCGACGCCCACAAGGGTGCGGTGAAAGAGGTCATGCGCGGAGACGCCTGCCTCTCCTGCCATGACGAAGAGGATGCGGAAAAAGACATCGGGAACAAGCTGGTGAAGGGCGGAGCGCTCGAACCGACGCCGGTCAAGGGCAAGGATGGTCACAAGGATCTCGCGGTGCAGGCAGCGTTCGACGACAAGAATGCCTACCTGCGCTTCCAGTGGAAAACCCAAAACAATTTCCCGGGCAGCGAGCATCAGTACCTGCGCTTCGACGGCAAGGAGTGGAAGGTTTACGGCTATCCCAAGCTCGACAAGGTGGTGCAGGAAGGCACGCAGCCGGGCATCTACGAAGACCGCATGTCGGTCATGATCGACGATGGCAAGGTGCCGGGATTCGCCCAACAAGGCTGCTGGCTCACCTGTCATGATGGCCAGCGCGACATGCCGAAGCAGTTCACCAAGGAAGAGGTTGAAGCCAACGCATTGCTTACCGCCATCAAGAAGAAAGACGTACGCAAATACCTGCCGGAAAGCCGGACCAACCCGTCCGACTGGAAGACTGGCAAGTCGGTCGAGGAGATTGCCAAAATCAAGGCTGCCGGCGGCTTCGTCGACCTGATCCAGTGGCGCGCCCACCGCAGCAATCCGGTCGGCATGGCTGATGACGGCTATGTCCTCGAGTGGCGCCTCGGTGATGCCGGCAAAGACATGTTCGGCAGCAACGCCGACAAAGAGACCCACCAGCCCAAGTTCATGTGGGACGCGAAAAAGGTCGGTTACAAGTCCATCACCGCCAAACAGTTGCGCAAGGGCGACCACTTCCTGATTCGCGAAAAGAATGCCGTGCCATTTGATCCCAAGGCGGGCTGGAAGGAAGGCGACATGATTCCGGATTACATCGTCAGTCGCGAAGATGCAAAGGGATCGGCCGCCGACAACAACGCCATCGCCAGCTGGAAGAAGGGCATGTGGACCGTGGTGATGATCCGTCCGCTCGGCCTGACCAACGATGACGACAAGGCGCTCAAGGCGGGCGGCGTCTATAACGTCGGCTTCGCGGTGCATGACGACAACATCACCACGCGCGGGCATCAGGTTTCATTCGTCAGGACACTGGGGCTGGGCGCCAAGGCGGACATCCAGGCCGTCAAGCTTCCGTAATTTGATATTGATTGCGCCGTGGCAGATAGAGCACAGGAGATGGAGATATCGGCTGGAGGTTAACGAAAAGACGGGGGACTCAACAATGAAAATTACCGGACGAATACTGGTTGTCTGTATCTGCCTCGGCCTCGGGGGCGCCGCCAGCCCCTTGCTGGCCGAAGAAGCCAAACCCGCCGCAGACCAGGCGGAAGCCAAAGCGGCGCCCAAGGACATGGTCCTCAAGGGCGATGCCGTGTGCACCCAGTGCCACGACGAGACCGAAGTCTATCCGGTGCTGGCGATCGGCAAGACCCGGCACGGCGTGATGGCGGACAAAAATACACCGACTTGCACCACCTGCCACGGCGAGAGCAAGAGCCACCTGAACATACCGAAGGGCGAGAAGGATCGTCCCAAGCCGGAACGCCTCTTCGGCATGCGCCCGACGATCCCGGCCGAGCTCCAGGTGGAACGCTACTTCGGGTTGTTCGGCAAGAACACCAGCACGCCGGTGGCCGAACGCAATGCACCCTGCCTCGAGTGCCACAACGGCGGGGAGCGCATTCACTGGGTCGGCAGCGCGCACGAGGCGGGCGATGTCGCCTGCACTTCCTGTCATCAGATTCACACGACCCACGACCGGGCTCGCGACAAGCATGCCCAGACGGAGATGTGCTTCGCCTGCCACAAGGAACAGCGCGCCCAGATGAACCGGCCGTCGCGCCACCCGATCAAGGAAGGCAAGGTCGCCTGCTCGGATTGTCACAATCCGCACGGCAGCGCCGGACCCAAGCTGCTGGTGCGCGACAACGTCAATGACACCTGCTACCAGTGCCATATGGAAAAGCGCGGGCCGTTCGTGCGCACGCACGAGCCGGTGCAGGAGGACTGCTCGATCTGCCACAACCCGCATGGCGCCACGAATCCCAGCCTGCTCAAGCTGCGCTCCCCCTTCCTGTGCCAGTCGTGCCACGAACCGACCTCGCATCATTCGACCGTGCCGGAGGACGGCGTGGCGGGCGGCCTGAACCCGTCCACCGCCCAGGCCGTGATCATGGCGCGCGGCTGCACGAACTGCCATACGCAGATCCACGGCAGCAACAACCCTACCGATGGCACCGGCCGCGGGTTCCGCCGTTAACGTGTTAACGACAGCTAGTCAGCTAGAGAGGGGATGACATGAACGCGATTAGAAAGAGCTTTCTCCCGGGCATGCTGGCCGCGGCGGTGCTGGCCACACTTGGCTCCGCTGTCGCGGCGGAGGTTGACGAACTCACCGAGCTGACCAAGCCTGAAAGCACGGTCAGCGTGGGCATCGGGCATGTATCCCGGGACAACCAGCGCTTCGGCCAGTACACCGGACTGAACGAGAATGGTACCTACGGATTGGTCGATCTGGATTTCGTGCAGCGCGACGAAACCACCGGCACCTGGCTCAGGCTCAACGGACGCAACCTGGGCTTCGACGATCGCGAGTTGCGCCTCGAGCATGAGCGCCAGGGCGACTGGGGCTACTTCATCGACTTCAGTCAGACACCGCGGTTCGACCCGTACACCGTGACGACCACGCTCTCCGGCATCGGCACCACCACGCAGACTGTCGGCGGCAGCGCGACAGCGCAGCAATACCATCTCAAGACCGAGCGCGATGCGCTGACGCTCGGGTTTAACAAGGAACTCTCGGACAACCTGGGCCTGCAAGTGCGCTTCCGCAACGAGGAGAAGGACGGCGAACGCCTGTGGGGCCAGGGCACCTTTGGAACCTGGCGCTTCCTGACCGACCCCATCGACCAGACGACGCGCCAGATCGACGCCACGCTCAGCTACACAACCCGCAACCTGCAGCTTACGGGTGGTTACTACGGCACCGCGTTCGACAACAGCAATAACGTCCTCAACGTGCCGGGTTGCGCCATCTTTACGGGCTGCGACCAGATGGGCCTGCCGCCGGACAATGAATCGCACCAGTTGCATCTGGCCGGAGGCTACGACTTCACCAAGACGACCCGCGGAACCTTCAAGGTCGCTGTCGGCCGGATCACGCAAAACGAAGCCTTCGCCACCACGCCCACCGCCGGCGCTCCGGGCAGCCTCGACGGCCGTATCGACACGACCCTGGTGCAGGCCGGCCTGACCGCGCGCCCGATGTCAAAGCTGACGTTGCGTGCGGATCTGCGCTACGACGACCGTGACGACAAGACACCCGTGTTCACCTACTTTCCGCTCGCGGGAGTATCCGGCTCGACCACCGACGGCACCAATGAGCCACGCGACATCAAGACCATCTCGGGTAAATTTGAAGCGAGCTATCTGTTGCCGATGGCCTTTCGCCTGACCGGCGGCGTGGACTACGTGGAGAAGACGCGCAACAGCCCGCCGGTACGCTCGGTCAGCTTTCGCGAAACCACCGACGAGACGTCTTTACGCACCGAGCTGCGCCGCTCGATCTCCGAGACCGTGACCGGCGCGGTGTCGTTCATTCACAGCAACCGCGGCGGCTCCGATTGGCTGCTCAATCCCCTGTACATCAGTGGCGCCACCGGCAGCAACCAGGTCGCGCCGCTGCACTTGGCGGACCGCGACCGTGACCTGTGGCGACTGACATTGAACTGGATGCCGACCAACCCCCTGTCGGTCAGCCTGCGTCTCGATCAGGCACGCGACGAATACAGCGGGCGCGGCATCAGTGTCGTCGACCAGGCGGTGCGTGAAGGCAGGGCGGAGAACTACTCACTGGATGCGTCCTACAGCTTCACTGACGAAATGCAGGGGACGGCCTGGTACTCGGTCAATGACACCAGCCTGGAAAGCGTCCAGTGCCGCGCCGGGGCGGCGGATGCCTGCACGCCAGGGACCCAGCAGGTATGGGGATCGAACGTGCGCAACCTCGCGGACAGCTTCGGCCTTGGGCTACGCGCCGCACTCACTTCCAAGATTGAGCTGAGTGCGGATCTATCCCACTCGAAGGTGCGCGACGAGATGGAGCTGAGCTCGATCGCCGGCGCGGCCGTCAGCCCGCTGGACAACATCAACACCAAGGTCACGAGCCTGAATCTGTCCGTGAAATACGCGCTGCAGCGCAATGCGGGCATGCGGGTGATGTACATCTACGATCGCTACCGGACCGACGACTGGACCTGGGCGAACTGGAACTACAGCCCCGCCGATGGTGGCACCACCGTCCTGCAGGAGCCGACCCAGAAGGTGAGCTTTGTCGGTGTTTCGTATTATTACCGGTGGTGGTAGAACTGCCGGATTGATTGCGTTGGCGGCCGGCGGAAGCGCTAGACCGTCGCCGCTTCCACGAACGCGCGGTGGCGGCCGGTGTAGTTCGGCGTCCAGCCGGAGGTGTCGATGAAGTAGCGCACCGCCTTGCAGCGGGTGCAGCCGCGCATCTCGAACCAGTGCTCGGCGTTGGCCGGGACGTTGATATAATCGCCGCCGCTGACTTCCAGCAGGAACTGTCTGCCGTCCGGCTCGACGAAACCGAAGTAGCCGCTGCCATCGAGGATGTAGCGTACCTCGTCGTCGGCGTGGGTGTGGATCTTGTCGAACTTGGCCAGCATGTCGGCCAGCCCCGGGATGTCCTCGTGGATCACCACCATGTCGCGCGTCCGGTAGCCCTTCTCGCGCTTCAGCTCCTCGAAGCGGTTCTGGACGAAACCCAGCAGCTCTTCCTTCTCGGTGTCGTTCAGGCTTTTTCTTTGCATCAACTCCCTGGCGCGCGCATCCGCCGGGGCAGGCCAGTTGCGCAGCGTGATGCCCAGGCGCGCCAGGCGGCTCTGCACCGCGGGCAGGTCTTTCAATTCTGTTCCATCGGGAAAAATGATCCGGGCCATGATCTCTTCCTCCAGTTTTTAAAAGTTAACCGATGACCGGTTTCTCGCCGCCGGGGCGGCGCAGTGCCGGCCGCACCAGCCGCTTCGCGCTCGGCACCGGCTTGGCCGGTGGCGCCGGTGTTTCAACGGGCTGCTCCGTACGCGGCGCGGCCTCCTGACGTCGGACCTCCGGTTCGCGCGGACGTTCACGCTCCGGCCGCCGCGCCTCGCGCTCGCGGCCACGTTCCTGGCCGCGTCCGCGCTCGGGACGGCCGCCGCGTCCGCGATCGCCCCCGGGGCGGCGATCGCCACGGTCGTGGCGCGGGGGCCGCGCCACGCGCTCGATGGACGGCTGCATCTCCGGCAGCACCGGCGCGGTCGGGATCTTGTGGCCGATGTAGGCCTCGATCTCGGGCAGCCCGAACACAAAGCGCTCGCAGGCGAAGCTCACGGCGTCGCCGCTGGCGCCGGCGCGCGCGGTACGGCCGATGCGGTGCACGTAGTCCTCGGCGTTCTGCGGCAGGTCGTAATTGAACACGTGCGACACGTCCGGGATGTGCAGCCCGCGCGCCGCCACGTCGGTCGCCACCAGCACCGGCAGCCGACCCTCGGTGAAATCGAGCAGGATGCGCAGGCGCAGGTTCTGCGGCACGTCGCCCGACAGCACCGCGGCGTCGAGGCCGTTGGCCTTGAGCGTAGCGGCGATGTGCTCGGCCATGTCCTTGGTGTTGGTGAACACCAGGCTGCGGGTCGGGTCCTTTTGCCGCAGCAGGTGCACCAGCAGCGGCAGCTTCTCCTCGAGGGCGGTGTGATACAGCACCTGCGTGACCTTGTCGGCGGTGCGCTTGTCCGGCTCGATGCTCACGAACTGCGGGTTGTTCATATGCTCGTAGGCGAGTTCGGTGACGCGGTACGAGAGCGTCGCCGAGAACAGCATGCTGAGGCGCCTGGCCGGCGGCGGCATGCGTCGCAACAGGAAGCGGATGTCCTTGATGAAGCCGAGGTCGAACATGCGGTCGGCCTCGTCCAGCACCATGACCTGCACCGCGTTGAGATCGAACACGTGCTGCTTGAAATAATCGATGAGACGACCGGGCGTGCCGATCAGCACGTCGACTCCCTCTTCCAGCATCTTGCGCTGCGAGTCATAGCCGGTACCGCCGAACACGAGGCCGAGCCGGAAGCCGGTGTGCTTGCCCAGCACCTCGGCGTCCCGGTGAATCTGCACCGCCAGCTCGCGCGTCGGCGCCAGCATGATGGCACGCGGCTGGGTCGGGAGGCGGCCCTCGGCCGGGTGCGCCAATAAATGGTTGAACGCCGCCAGCAGAAACGCCGCGGTCTTGCCGGTGCCGGTCTGGGCCTGGCCGGCGACGTCCTGGCCGGCCAGCGCCAGCGGCAATGCCTCGGCCTGGATCGGCGTGCAATATTCGAAGCCGGCCTCGTGCACCCCGCGCAACAGGGGCTCGGGCAGGTTCAGTCCGGCGAAGGACTTGTCGCTGAGATGGTGATCACTCATAAAACGGGACCGCAAGCATATACGAATGGCAAGACGAGCGCAGCAGGGCTGCATTATCTTGGTTGCCCGACAGCACTTTTAAGGGCCGGCGCGGCGTGGCTTGCATTTCAGGCCTTTTTCACCGCAAACTATGGGCCTTCTAGCTCGTTCATTCAGCCCGCGGCCAGCCGGTCCGGCCGAATCCCATTGAACCCAGACGGAGGCGTGCGACACATGAGTCAAGGCATTGTAAACATCAGCGATGACAGCTTCGAGGCGGAAGTGCTCAAGGCCGAGGGGCCGGTGCTGGTGGATTACTGGGCGGAATGGTGCGGACCGTGCAAGATCATCGCTCCGGTGCTTCAGGAAATCGCCGAGGAATACAAGGGCAAACTCAAGGTCGCGAAACTGAACATCGACGAGAACCCGCAGACGCCGCCCAAGTACGGCATTCGCGGCATCCCGACCCTGATGCTGTTCAAGAACGGCAACGTCGAGGCCACCAAGGTGGGCGCAGTGTCCAAATCGCAACTGGCGGCCTTCATCGACGGCAACCTGTAAAAGGCGGCGCCGGTTTGCAACACTGGACGAGGATGGCAACTGGTGCTATCGTTTATTTGAAGTACAAAAATTCCAAGACGTTCCTGCTTCCAACCAACTCCTGATTATCCATTCCCCGGGCTTCACAGCGGGTCGGTAGCGCCCCTGGTACGTCCGGAAGCGGTGACCACATGAATGCAAACTTAATGAATCTCTCCGAGCTCAAGCGCAAGCCCGCGACCGAGCTCGCCGAAATGGCCGCGGCTCTCGACGTCGAAGGCGGCGGGCGGCTGCGCAAACAGGACCTGATCTTCGCGATCCTCAAGGCCCAGGCCAAGAAGGGCGAGGACATCATCGGCGAAGGCGTGGTCGAAATCCTGCAGGACGGCTTCGGCTTCCTGCGCTCGGCGGACGCCTCCTACCTCGCCGGGCCGGATGACATCTACGTCTCGCCCTCGCAGATACGCCGCTTCAACCTGCGCACCGGCGACACCGTCAAGGGCAATATCCGCCCGCCGAAGGAATCCGAACGCTACTTCGCCCTGCTCAAGGTCGACGAGATCAATTTCCAGAACCCGGACGAGGCCAAGAACAAGGTCCTGTTCGAGAACCTGACGCCGCTGCACCCGACCGACCGCTTCCGCCTCGAGCGCGACAACTCCTCGACCGAAAACCTGACAGCGCGCGTGATCGACCTGATCGCGCCCATCGGCAAGGGCCAGCGCGGACTGCTGGTGTCGCCGCCCAAGGCCGGCAAGACCGTGATGCTGCAGAACATCGCCCACGCCATTACCGCCAACCATCCCGACGTGTTCCTGATCGTGCTGCTCATCGACGAGCGCCCGGAAGAAGTCACCGAAATGCAGCGCTCGGTGCGCGGCGAGGTGATCTCGTCCACCTTCGACGAGCCGGCCAGCCGCCACGTGCAGGTCGCCGAAATGGTGATCGAGAAGGCCAAGCGCCTGGTGGAGCACAAAAAAGACGTCGTGATCCTGCTCGACTCGATCACGCGTCTGGCCCGCGCCTATAACACCGTGGTTCCTGCTTCCGGCAAGGTGCTCACCGGCGGTGTTGACGCCAATGCCCTGCAGCGCCCGAAGCGCTTCTTCGGCGCGGCGCGCAACATCGAGGAAGGCGGCAGTCTCACGATTATCGCCACCGCCCTGATCGACACTGGCTCCAAGATGGACGACGTGATCTACGAAGAGTTCAAGGGTACCGGCAACATGGAAATCCATCTTGACCGGCGCCTGGCGGAGAAACGCTCCTATCCCTCGATCAACATCAACCGCTCCGGCACCCGCCGCGAAGAGCTGCTGCTGATCCCGGAAGAGCTGCAGAAGATCTGGATCCTGCGCAAACTCCTGCATCAGATGGACGAACTCGAAGCCTCGGAATTCCTGCTGGAGAAGCTGCGGGCTACCAAAAATAACGGCGAATTCTTTGATTCCATGAAGCGCTAAGCAAGGCGTCCCTGTCTTAGCGCCCTCGATTTCGTCCGGAAATCGAAGCGCTAACGCGCGGCTTGCCCAAGCCCTTGATTGCGCTTAGAATGCCCGCCCTTTCACGCCCCGGTCGGAAATCGGCGGCAAAACCCTTAGAGATCAGTGATATGAAAGAAGGCATCCATCCGGCTTACCAGGAAATCACGGTCAATTGCAGCTGTGGCAACAGCTTCACGACCCGTTCCACCCTCGGCCATGAGCTGCACGTGGAAGTGTGCTCCGTGTGCCATCCGTTCTACACCGGCAAGCAGAAGCTGGTGGACACCGGTGGGCGCGTCGAGAAATTCCGCCAGAAGTACGCGCGCAAGTAAAAAGCTTAAGCCAGCACCTGACCACCACCCTCCGGATACCCTCCTCCTCACCTTCTTTCCCGCGGGAGAGAGGGTCGAACCGGGCGCGCGGCGCCCGACTTTGTGCACTCGGGGCGCTCGTGCTGAGCGCCTTTTTATTTTTCATCACCCTCCCGGCGGTCGCTTCCGCGCAGGCAGAAACGGCCCGGGTCCGGCATGTACTCGACGGCGACAGCTTCCTCCTCGCCGATGGCCGCCAGGTGCGCCTGATCGGCATCAACGCCCCGGAACTGGGCAAGGATGGCGCGCCCAGCCAGCCGTTGGCGCAACAGGCGCGCAACCGGCTTTCCCGGCTGATAAAGGGCCAGACGCTGACGCTTTCCCACGGGCGTGAGCGCCAGGATCATTACGGCCGCTGGCTGGTGCATGCGCGCCTTGCGGATGGTGCCAGCATCGAGGAAATCCTGCTGCGGGAAGGGCTCGCCTGGGCCATCGCCATTCCGCCCAACGTGGACCAGCTGGACAGCCTGCTGAGGGCGGAAACCGAGGCACGCGCGGCCGGCCGCGGCGTCTGGGGCGAAGCGGCTTACACCCCCAAACCGGCCAGCGACCTCACGGAAAAGGACACCGGGTTTCGGTTCATCCAAGGGACCATCCAGCGACGCGCCAAGGGGCGCAAGGTGATTTATTTCGACCTGGCCCCGCACGTGGCCCTGGTCGTACCGCACGCGGAGTGGAAAAAATACTTTGACGTGCAGGGAGGCACTAATGTCGCGGGAGACAGGATGTCGGGAGCGAACGAGGGAAAGTCAGCCGATCTGGTCGGCCGGAGCGTGGTCGCACGCGGCTGGCTCACGCAATCCAAAGGCCGGCTGCACCTGCGTGTGCCACACCCGGCCATGCTAACATGGCGCGATTAATCCCATGCGTAATCCTGCCTTCCGGTTGATTCATTTGCTGCTGACCGCGGTAATGGCTGGCGCCAGCGCCGGTTGCGCCATGAACCCGGTCAGCGGCACGCCGGACCTCGTGTTCATGAGCGAGTCCTCGGAAGTCAACATCGGCAGCACCAACGATGCCAAAATCCGTGAGAAGTATGGGGTTTATGACAACCCCGAACTGCAGGCCTATGTGCAACAGATCGGCCAGAAGCTGGCGGAACAAAGCCATCGCAAGAATCTCGGTTATCACTTCACCGTGCTCGACAGCCCGGAGGTCAATGCCTTCGCGCTCCCGGGCGGTTACATCTACATCACCCGCGGCATCATGGCCTACATCAATTCCGAGGCCGAACTCGCCGCCGTGCTGGGTCACGAGATCGGCCACGTCACGGCGCGTCACGGCGTGCGCCAGCACAGCGCCGCCACCGCCACCGGGATGGTCGGCGCGATCATCGGGGTCGCCACGGGGGTGCGTGTCAGCCAGGATTTGTTCAACGTGCTGGGCAACGCCATGCTTTCCGGATACGGGCGTGAACACGAACTCGAATCCGACCGGCTCGGCGCTGAATACATGGCTCGCGCGGGATACGATCCGCAGGCCGTGATCAAGGTCATCGGTATCCTGAAAAATCAGGAGGAATACGAGAAAAAAACCGCCGCCGCCGAGAACCGCGAGGCGCGCATCTATCACGGGGTGTTTGCCAGCCATCCCAGCGCCGACAAGCGCCTGCAGGAGGTTGTGGGGGAAGCCGACCGGTACAAAACCCTTTCAGCCCCCTATGTCGGGCGCGAGAATTATCTTAAACAGATCGAGAACCTGTCGTTCGGTACCGTCAAAAAGGCCGGCGTTCTTGTCGGCAACCGTTACTATTTGCCGGAATCGGACTTGAGTTTTGATTTTCCAAAGGGATGGTCTGTGCAACCGGCGCTCACGTCCCTGACGACCGTTTCGATGGCAAGCAACGATCAGCAGGCGCGGCTGCAGCTGGACATACATGATCTCGACAAGGACGTTACGCCTGATGAATTTCTGAAACGTCACATGCAATTGAACGACCTCCCCAAAGGAGAGTCCGTGAAAGGCTTGTCACAACCTTCGTTTACGACAATTTTGCCCATGGCCTCCGGTTTCAGCGCAAATGAAACCCGGGTTACCGTCATGCACTACAACAACAAGCGACTGCTGCTTCAGGGCACGGCAAAAACGCCCGGGGCTTTTGCCACGGCGGACCGTGTATTTCTGGCCCTGGCAGGCAAGCTGCGTCCCTTGAAGGCGGAGGAAAAAACGGCCGTGGAACGGCGTGGCCAGGGACAACGTTTGCGCGTCATCCGCGCCGTTTCCGGCGATAGCTTCGCGACACTCGCCAAAAAATCCACGCTGGAAAAATACAGCGAAGAGACCCTGCGTCTGATCAACGACAAGTTCCCGGACGGAGAACCGCAGGCGGGCGAATCCATCAAGATCATCGAATAGGCAACACCCATGAAAAATGAAATGAAGCAGGCCGCGCTCGATTATCATTCGAAGCCGGCGCCGGGGAAGATCGCCGTGGTGCCGACCAAGCCGTGCGAGACCCAGCAGGACCTTTCACTGGCCTACTCCCCGGGCGTGGCCGAGCCGGTGCGCGAGATCGCCAAGGATCCCGAGGCCGCCTACCGTTACACCAACAAGGGCAACCTGGTGGCGGTCATCAGCAACGGCACCGCCATCCTCGGCCTCGGCAACCGCGGTTCGCTGGCCAGCAAGCCGGTGCTCGAGGGCAAGGCGGTGCTGTTCAAGCGCTTCGCCAACATCGACGTGTTCGACATCGAGATCGACGCGCCCGACCGCGACAGTTTCATCGACACCGTGGCCTACATCGCGCCGACCTTCGGCGGCATCAACCTCGAGGACATCGCCGCGCCCGAGTGTTTCGCCATCGAGGAAATGCTGCGCGCGCGCCTCGACATCCCGGTATTCCACGACGACCAGCACGGCACCGCCGTGATCATCTGCGCGGGCCTGCTGAACGCGCTCGAACTCCAGGGCAAGAAACTGCCCGAGGCGCGCATCGTGCTGCTCGGCGCCGGCGCCGCCGGCCTGGCCACGATGCAGCTGCTGATCGCCCTGGGCGCGAAACGCGAGCGCATGCTGCTGCTCGACAGCCAGGGCGTGATCCATCCCGGCCGCCCCGACCTCAACATCTACAAGCGCCGCTACGCCCAGGTTACCGACAAGCGCACGCTCGCCGACGCCATGCAGGGTGCGGACGTGTTCATCGGCGTCTCGGCCGGCAACGTGGTATCGCCCGAGATGGTGGCGTCGATGGCGCCCAGGCCCGTGGTGTTCGCGCTGGCCAATCCCGACCCGGAAATCCGCCCCGAGCTCGCGAACGCGGTGCGCCGCGATCTCATCATGGCCACCGGCCGCTCGGATTACCCCAACCAGGTGAACAACGTGCTGGGTTTCCCTTACATCTTCCGCGGCGCGCTCGACGTGCACGCCAGCTCCGTCTCGCGCGCCATGCTCGTCGGCGCGGTGCACGCGCTGGCCAGACTGGCCCATGATCCGGTGCCCGCCGAGGTGCTGCGCGCCTACGGCCTGGAACGTCTGGAATTCGGTCCGGAATACATCATCCCCAAGCCGCTCGACCCGCGCCTGATCAAGACCATCCCGCCGGCCGTGGCCAGGGCGGCAGTCGATTCCGGCGTGGCGCGGGCGGGCTACCCGGCGCATTATCCGGCGCCGTGAGGCGCCAGACCGGCGTGGAGTGCTTGGCTATACTTCTTTCAGTTTCAGGTTTCTAGTTCATGGAAGGGCTTTCACTGGCTTGAGAGTTGAAACCTGAGACTTGAAACCAGCAACCGTCTTTCCCAACCAAAGGACCGGTCATGAAAAAAATCACCATCGTCGGCGCCGGGCGCGTGGGCGAATCCACCGCGCACAATCTCGCCAAGCACGAAACCTGCCGCGAGGTCATGCTGATCGACATCAAGGAAGGCGTGCCACAGGGCACGGCGCTCGACATCCAGGAATCGGCGCCGATCTACGACTTCGATACCCGGCTCGCCGGCTCCAACGACCTCAAGGATATGGCCGGCTCGAACATGGTGGTCATCACTGCCGGCGTGCCGCGCAAGCCGGGGATGTCGCGCTCGGACGTGCTCGATACCAACCTCGCCGTGCTCTACGGCATCGTCGACGAGGTAAAAAAACACGCGCCCCAGGCCATGCTGCTGATCGTCTCCAACCCCGTGGACGTGCTGACCTACGCCGCCTGGAAGCGCTCGGGCTTCGAACGCCGCCACGTCTTTGGCATGGCCGGCGTGCTCGATTCCGCACGCATGGCCAGCTTCGTGGCCCTGGAAACCGGCTTCTCGGTCAAGGACGTCAGCGCCATGGTACTCGGCGGCCACGGCGACACCATGGTGCCGATGACGCGTTTCGCCACCATCAACGGCATTCCCATCGACCATTTCCTGTCGAAGGAACAAATCGAAAAGATCGTCAAACGCACGCGCGAGGGCGGCGCCGAGATCCTGAGCCTGCGCAAGACCGCCAGCGCCTACGACGCCCCGGCCGCGGCCATCGCCTCCATGATCGACGCCATCAGCCGCAACCGCCGGCACATCCTGCCCGCGGTGGCGGTGCTCGAGGGCGAATACGGGCTCACCGACATCTGCATGGGCGTGCCCTGCGTTTTCGGCGAACACGGGATTGAAAAGGTCATCGAGCTGCCGTTGAGCGCGCAGGAGGCGGCCGAGTTCAGGAAATCGGCCGAAACCGTGCGCGCCGATCTGGCCAAGCTGAAAAAGTAGTGCCCCGCCGATCTTGCCGCCGCACCCTTGGCACCGTCGCGGAAACCATTCGCGCGGTCGCGCGCCGCTTCCGGCGCGCGAAACTTTATTTCGGTCACGGCACCGAAACGGCGCAGGACGAGGCCGCCTGGCTGGTAGGCCATGCACTGAAACTCGCGCCGGACAAGCTCGCCGGCCGGCTGAACCAACCGGTCACGCCGGCCACGCTGAAAAAAATCGACGCCCTCGCAACGGTGCGCATCCAGACCCGTCGGCCGCTGGCGTATCTGCTCAAGGAGGCGTGGTTTGCGGGGCGCAAATTTTATGTGGACGAGCGCGTGATCGTGCCGCGCTCGCTCACCGGCGAATTCATTACCGAGCAATTCCAGCCGTGGATCGACGCCAAACGCGTGCAGCGCATTCTGGACCTGTGCACCGGCAGCGGCTGCATGGCCATCGCCTGCGCCCAAGCCTTCCCCCGTGCGCGCGTGGACGCGGCCGACATCTCCGCGGAGGCGCTGGCCGTGGCGCGCCTCAACGTCAAGCGCCACCGCCTCGGGCGGCGCGTGCAGCTGGTGCGCTCCGATCTTTTCCGGGCGCTGAAAGGCCGGAACTATGACGTCATCGTCACCAACCCGCCGTACGTAGCGCACACCGAAATGAAAACCCTGCCGCGCGAATACCTGCACGAGCCGGAACTGGCGCTGGTCTCCGGCCGGCAGGGACTGGACGCCATCGTGCGCATCCTTGCGGACGCCCCGCGGCATCTCAACCCCGGCGGGATACTGGTGGGCGAGGTGGGCAACAGCGCGGAGACGCTCCAAAGGAAATTCCCGTCGGTGCCGTTCGTGTGGCTGACGACATCAACCGGGGACGAAAGCGTGTTTCTGCTGACGGCGGAGGAGCTGATCCGGCAGCGCCGGGCATTCAGGACAGCGGGCTAGCCGTTGTTCTTCGGCTGACACAGGTCCGGGCCCGCGTACATGGCCTCGATCTCGCGCGCATAACGTTTCTCGATCTCGTTGCGCTTCGCCTTCAGCGTCGGCGTGAGCAGGCCGTTTTCCACGGTCCAGGGATCGGCCATCCGCGCGAGATGGTGGATGCGCGCATAGCCGGGGAAGTCACGCAGCTGGGCGTTGGCGCGCCGGCACAGTTCTCCGGCATCGGTGATTTTGCTCACCGCCAGCAGCCCGAGCTTGGGCCGGCCCTCGCCAACCACCATCACCTGCTCGAACGCCGCATCGCGCAGGATCGCGGCCTCGGCGTCCGTCGGCGGCACCTTCTCGCCGTTGGACAGCACGATGATGTCCTTGACGCGCCCGGTGATGTAGACGTTGCCGCCGCGGATCGCGACCAGATCGCCGGTGTGCAGCCAGCCGTCCCGGTCGATCATGGCGGCGGTGGCCTCGGGCTTGTTCCAGTAGCCGAGCATCACGCACGGCCCGCGCGCCAGCAATTCACCCTTGTCGTCGCAGCGCAGTTCGATGCCCTCGAGCGCGCGGCCCACGGAAGTCGGGTCGTTGTCGTTCATGCGATTGGCCGCCAGCACCGGCGAGGTTTCGGTGAGGCCGTAACCCTGAATGATCGGCAACCCGAGACCGATGAACACACGCGAGAGATGCGGGGCAAACGCCGCGCCGCCGACGACGATCATGCGGATGCGCCCGCCGAGGCGGCGGTAAAGTTTCTTCGCCACCAGCAGCTTGAGCAGCGGCCACAGCAACTTGTCGGCGAAAGCAGCCTCGCCGCGAAACCGCCGCCAGCCGACTTCGGTGGCCTTTTCAAACAGCTTGCGTTTGGGGGAGCCGGGCGCCATCGCCTCCTGCATCCTGGAATAAATGCGCTCGAAGATGCGCGGCACGCTGATGAGGATGGTGGGCCGTTGCTCGCGGATGTCATCCGCCAGCAAGGTGATCGAACGTGCGTAGACTGTCTGTGCCCCGGCCCACATGGCGGAGTAATAGCCGCAGGTGCGCTCGAACATGTGCGACAGCGGCAGAAACGACAGAAAGCGATCCGTGGTGTAGGCCGGGAGCGCCTTCATGGCAGAGAGGACGTTGCTCAGGATATTGCGATGCGACAGCATCACGCCCTTGGGCCGTCCGGTGGTGCCGGAGGTGTAAACGATGGTGGCCAGATCATTGGGAGCGGCAGCGGAGCGCGCCAGCATGTCCTCAGCTGCCGGCGGCAACCACGCCTCCAGGCCGGTCACCTTTTTATCGCCGCCGGCGTCCGCCGCATCGAGGCTCACGACGCGCTCGATGGTCTTGACTTGATCGCGCAGCCCGGCCCACATCCTGCCATCTTCGAGCAGCAGCAGGCGCGCACCGGCGTCGTTCAGGCACCAGGCCATGTTGTCCGGGCGGTCGTCGAAATACAGCGGCACCGTCACCAGGCCCAGCCCCAGCGCCGCCTGGTCGAACAGCACCCACTCCACGCGGTTGTGCAGGCACAGGGCCACGCGGTCGCCGGCCTTGAGACCTTCCTTCCTGAACGCCGCCTGCCAGCGCATCACCTCGCGTCCCGTTTCGCCCCAGGTCAGGTCCTTCCAGCCGCTGCCGTCAAACTGGCGATAGGCCGGCGCGTCCGGGGTTTCCCGGACGCGTTCGACAAACAGGTCGGAGAGGCTGGACTGGTCGGTCAGGTTCATGGCGTTCTCCCTGGCGCCATGTGCCTGTTTACTTGAATGCCCAACGCGCCTGCGCGCTCAGGATATTGATGTTGGCGTCATAGCTGCCAACCAGATTGCCGCGCAGGAAATTTTCGTTGGTAGCCGAAGTGCCGGCGCTTTTGTTGATATCCGTGTTATCCACCCAGATATGGGCATATGAAAAATCGAGCGACATGGATTCGCTGCTGCGGTGACTGACGCCCAGCGTAATCCATTTGCGATCGGCGTCCGGGAGCCGCGCGCTGCGGAATTCGGCATTCGGCGTGGGTGACTGATCAAGCGCCACGCCCGCGCGATAACTCCAGTTTCCACCCGGGGCGTAAGTGGCGCCGACCGAATAACGATTGACGTCCTCCAGCGCAAAGGTGACCACCGAATCCGATTGCGTGGTATCCAGGAAATCGATGCGCAACTCGGGAAAGCGGCTCCAGCGCGTGCGGGTTATGTCACCCATGACAGACCACGAATTGTTGAGCTGATGAAATGCACTGATGGAAATCGTCTCCGGAAGCGTGACATAAGCCTGAACGGCGGAGTTCGCGATTCCGATCGCGGCGGCCGTGGCGGCAGCCGTGGCGTTAGGTGCCGTCAAAGTGGAACTGCCTTCCAGTTTATGATCGATTCTGGAACGGTAAGCCAAGCCGATGCGCGTATTTTCGCCCAACTGCCAGAGAGCACCGAGATTGAAGCCAAATGCGGTGTTGTCGGCCTGCACGCGCGCATTCCCGTCCAGCGCACCCGGCGCCTCACAACCCTGAACGCCCGGCACCGCGGCACAGATGGTTCCATAATCCACGGCATTGGTCAGCACCGCCTCGATGCGCTGGATATTCAAACCGGCACCGAACGAAAGCTGATCGTTCATCCGATAGCTGGCGGCGGGGTTGATGTTGAGCGTTTTCACCTGCGAGCGGTCGGCATGATAGCGCCCCACCCAACCATCGTCGTAATCCGTCACCAATCCGAATGGTGCGTTCACACCCAACCCGAACGAAAGACGATCATCGATAGCCTGCGTGTAATAAACGTTCGGCACCAGGCCGGTTCGTCCCGCGTCACCGCCATCGCCGCCGGAAATCGCCCCTCCACCAAACGTGCTTGAAAGCGTGGCACTGCTCTTGCTGAACTTGGCGGAGAACATGATGACATGGCCGCCGACGACCGTTTGCCCTCCGGGCAGGCGACTCATGCCCGCCGGGTTATACCAGACGGTGCTCGCGTCCTCGGCGCTGGCGGCCCCGCCGGCGAAGGCGTTGCCCAGACCCGCCGGGCTGTTTTCAGCCAGCTGGAAAAACGCCGCGTGACCGGGAACGGCATAGGCGGACAACATGACACCCAGAGAACCCAGCAGACGAATTCGCTTGTTCATCACTCACCTCCATGGTTGGCGCAAGGTCAGATCAAACATGAAACCTTGCCAGTTTTGATTATTGATTTGGCGAACGGCCATGCCACGGCAACGCCGGTTCACGACCGGGTTCATCTTACTGGGTCGCGGGCCTGAATCGAATAGCCTCAGACCTTGCCGGCCATGCCCCGATGAAACAGCTCCGGCCGCGACCAGCCGGTATCGGGATTGAAGCGCGGGCCGTATTCCTGCGCCAGGCGATACAGGCTGTGGCTGATGCCGGTCACGCCCAGGCTCTCGACGTAGCGCATAGGCCCACCGAGAAAGGGGGCAAAGCCGGTGCCGTAAACCATGCCGGCATCGACGGCGTCGGCACCGGCCACCACACCCTCGCGCAGGCAGGCCACGGCCTCGTTGAGCAGCCGCAGCACCAGGCGCTCGGTCACGGGCACGTCCACGGCACTCTTCTCCGGCGCCGGCGTCAGGCGCCGGCCGTGCTTGTCGTACGCGTAAAATCCGCGCCCGGATTTGCGCCCCAACTGGCCCTGAGCGACCAGCTCGCGCAGCCGCGCCGGCACCTCGACCTGCAGCGGCCCGGATAATTCCTCCGCCACCGACAGGCAGATATCGAGCCCGACCGTGTCCGCCAGTTCGATCGGTCCCATGGGCATGCCAAACTGGGTCGCGGCCTGATCGACGGTGGTCACGCCCACGCCTTCCTCGACCAGCTTCACGGCCTCGAGCAGATACGGCATCAGAATGCGATTCACGAGAAACCCCGGGCTGCTTTTGACGTCCAGCGGCAGGCGCTCGATGGCGCCGGTGAAGGCACGGGCGCGCGCCAGCGCCGCTTCCGAGGTCCGGGCGCCGCGCACGATCTCGACCAGCTGCATTTTCGCCACCGGATTGAAGAAGTGCAGCCCGACCAGGCGCGACGGGTCCTGGAGGGACTCGCCGATCACTTCCAGCGGGATGCTCGAGGTGTTGCTGGCGAGCAGGGCCTGCGGGCGCACCTTCTGCTCCAGCGCGCGGAACAGCTCCTGCTTCGGCCCGACCTTCTCCACGATGGCTTCGATCACGAGATCGGCGCGCTTCAGTCCATGGCCTTCGAGGTCCGGCATGAAACGGTCCATGGCCTCCTGCACCGCGCGCGCGTCTTTCAGTTTCGACTTGAAAAATCCGTATGCCCGTTTCACCGCGCGCGCCAGGATCGCGGGCTCGCGATCCTGCAGGCTCACGCGGAAGCCCTTGCTGGCGGCCCAGATGGCGATGTCCGCGCCCATCACGCCGGCGCCGACGATATGCACGTGTTCGATATCGTGAGCCTGCGCCCGGCCGTGACGCTTGAGCGACTCCCCCAGCAGAAATACGTGCACCAGGTTGCGGCTGGCACGCGACACCAGCAGCTCGCCAAGCGACTCGGCCTCGCGCTCCTCCGTGGCCTGCTCGCGCCACAGATCAAGAATCCGCCACGGCGCAGGATAATGGTCCGGATGCGCCTTGCGCCGCACGCGCGGGGCCATGAGCTTCACCACCCCCTGGCGCAGCGGTTTCCAGGCGGGCACGCGCCGGTACCATGGCGCCTTGCCCGGCACCGGATGTTTTTTCAGGAATGCCACGGCCGCGTTCAGGAGATGCCGTTCCGGCACCGTCTCGTCCACCAGCCCGCGGCGGCGCGCCTCGCGCGCCGACAGCGTGCGGCCGGTCAGCATCATGTCGAGCGCGGTCATGTCGCCCACCAGCGGCGGCAGGCGCACGCTGCCGGCGAAGCCGGGGTGAATGCCGAGCCGCACCTCGGGCAGGCCGAGGCGCGTGCCGGGATCGTCGCGCGCGATGCGGTAGGTGCAGGCCAGCGCCAGCTCCAGGCCGCCACCGAGGCAGAAACCGTGAATCACCGCCACCGTGGCAAACGGCAGGCCCGAGAGCCGGGCATACACCTGCTGGCCCTGCCGGGCGAATTCGGTGGCGCGCGCGGGATCGTCGATGGTCTCGAACTCGCGCACGTCGGCCCCGGCGATGAAACCGGAGGCCTTGCCGGAACGGATGATCAGGCCCGCAAGCATTTTGGTTTCGAGCTCGTCCAGATGCTTGTCGAGCTCGTTCAACACTTCCTGCGACAGGACGTTGGCCGACTGGCCCTGCACGTCGAGCGTCAGCAGCGCGTGGTCACCGTGGTAGTCGAGGTGCCAGTGGCTCATGATTTATGACCCTCGGCGCGCAGCAGCATGGCGCCGCCCTGCCCGCCGCCGATGCACAGGGTGGCGATGCCCTGCCCGCCGCCCCGGCGGTGCAGCGCATGCAACAGGTGCAGCACGATGCGCGCGCCGCTGGCGCCCACCGGATGGCCGTTGGCAATAGCGCCGCCCTCGGGGTTCAGGCGCTCCGGGTCCATGGCGCCAATCGGCGCATCCAGGCCAAGCTCCTCACGCGCATATTGCGCGCTGTCCCACGCCGCCTGGCAGGCCAGCACCTGCACCGCGAAGGCCTCGTTGAGCTCCAGCTGTTGCAGGTCGCGCATTTTCATCTTTTGACGCACCAGCAACTGGGCCACGGCGTGTACCGGTCCGAGTCCCATCTGGCTCGGGTCCACGCCGGCCCATTCGTGATCCACCCATTCGCCCAGCACAGAAAGTCCATGCTGCTTCACCGCTGTTTCGCTGGCGAGCACCAGCATGGCGGCGCCATCGGTCACCTGCGAGCTGTTGCCGGAAGTCACCAGACCGTACTTGCGATCGAACACCGGGCGGAGTTGCGCCAGCTGGCCAAGATCGGTGTCGCGCCGCAGGCCGGTGTCCTCGGTGTAGAAACGTTCGTTCACTTCATAGAGTGTTTCGACTTCGGCGTTCATGTGCCCGGCATCGAAGGCCGCCGCCAGGCGTTTGTGGCTGTTGAGGGCGTAGACGTCCTGGGTTTCGCGCGAGATGCCGAAATGATGCGCCAGAATTTCCGCGGTCTGGCCCATGGACAGCTTCACCAGCGGATCGGTGAGGCCCAGCAGCAGGGCATACACCGGTTTGAGCAGCGACGGCCGGAATCGCGCCAGCGCCTGGAGGCGTTGCAGGGGATTACGCGCGCGCAACATCTTGCCGAGCCAGCCGGCCATGGCGCTGTTCCACTGGATCGGCGCGCGGCTCATGGCCTCGGTGCCGCCGGCGAGCACGAGATGCGAGCGTCCGAGCTGGATGCGCTCGGCCGCGGTCGCGATCGCCTGCAGGCCCGAGGCGCAGTTGCGTTGCACCGTGTGCGCCGGCACGCGCTTGCCGCAACCGAGGCGCAGCGCGATCAGGCGCGCGATGTTGGCCTCGTCCGCCGCCGGGATGACACAGCCCACGATGACCTCGTCGAGCTGGGTCGCCGAAAACGGCTGGCGCGCCAGCAGCGGCCGGGCGCTAGCCACGGCCAGATCCGAGGCGGAGAACGGCCCCGGCTCGGCGCGCGCCTTCAGGAACGGCGTGCGTGCCCCATCGACGATAAAAACTCGGTTCATGTAACTGCCTTAAAAAAATAAAAAAACTAAATGGACAGGATTCACAGGATTAACAAGATTAAGAAAGCACATGTTCTAAATTTAATCCTGTTAATTATATTTTTTCAAAATCATCCACCGCGATCACAGCGCGCCGCGCCGCAACGGCGGCGCGCACCAGCTTGGCCTCGGCATTGCTCAGCATATTCTGCTCCAGTGCCGCCTTCAGCTGCGACTCGAGATCGCCGTGCAGCAGCGGCTGTTCCTCCGCCAGTTTGGTCAGCCGGCGTTCCAGCAGTTCCGCGGCGATCACCCGCGGCAGCGCGTCTTCGAGGCGGCCGAGCGCGGCGCGCGTCGTCGTCGGCAGATAGATGCCGCGCGTCAGCCGGTCGCGCGCGGGCGAGGGCTCGAGCAGCAGCGCCGCGCAGTCGTGGTTCATGCGGTCGTCCGGCACATGATTGCGCCGGCCGGTCGGGAATGCCAGCCCGCCCACCAGCCAGGCGAGGAAACGGTTGGGAAAATTCTTGAGGATCACCACCAGCGTCTTTTCGGCCTCATGCAGGCAGTAGCGGCAGGCGAAGTGCAGCAGTGGAATATCCTCCACCGGGCGGCCATCGTCCTCGAAGCGCTTGATCACCGCCGAAGCCAGGTACATGAAGCCCAGCACGTCGGCGAAGCGGCCGGAGATTTTTTCCTTGCGCTTGAGGGCGCCGCCGAGCGTCAGCATGGCGATGTCGGAGATCAGCGCGAAGGCCGTGGACAGGCGCGTGAGCTTCTGCAGGTAGCGTCGCGTCGGTCCGTCCACCGGCGCGCGCACCAGGCGCGCCGAGGTCAGGCCGAGCCAGAAGGCGCGCGCGATGTTGCTGATCGTATAGCGCACGTGGCCGAAAATCGCTTCATCGAAATCCTTCACGGCACGTTTCTGGTCCGGTTCCGCCACCGCCCGGATTTCATTCAGCACATAGGGGTGGCAGCGCACCGCGCCCTGGCCGTAGATGATGAGCGCGCGCGTGAGCAGGTTGGCGCCCTCGACCGTGATGCTGATGGGCAGGGCCTGGTAGGCGCGGCCCATGAAATTGCGCGGCCCGAGGCAGATGCCGGAACCGCCCTGGATATCCATGGCGTCGTTGACCACGCGCCGCATGTGCTCGGTGAGCTGGTATTTGACGATGGCCGAGGCCACCGAGGGTTTCTCGCCCAGGTCCACGGCGCGCGCGGTGAGCGTGCGCGCCGCTTCCATCAGGTAGGTGTAGCCGGCGATGCGCCCGAGCCCTTCCTCCACCGCCTCGAACTTGCCGATCGGCAGCTTGAACTGGCGGCGGATGCGGGCGTAGGCGCCGGTGGCGCGGCAGGCCACCTTGCCGGCCCCGCAGGACAGCGCCGGCAGCGAGATCGAGCGCCCGGCGGCGAGCGATTGCATCAGCATGCGCCAGCCCTGGCCGATGCGCTCGCGTCCGCCGATCACCCAGTCAAGCGGGATGAACACGTTCTCGCCCCAGTTGGGTCCGTTCTGGAACGGGATGTCGAGCGGGTTGTGGCGCGTGCCGATTTTGACGCCGGGGGTGTTGGTGGGGATGAGCGCGAGCGTGATGCCGAGATCCTCTTCCTCGCCCAGCAGGTGTTCCGGGTCGAACAGGCGGAACGCCAGCCCGAGCACCGTCGCCACCGGCCCGAGCGTGATATAGCGCTTGTCCCAGTTGAGACGGATGCCGAGCGTGTTTTTTTTGCCCTTGAAGGTCTCGCGGCAGACCACGCCGCGATCGGGCATGTTGGCGGCGTCCGAGCCGGCCTCGGGGCCGGTGAGGGCGAAACACGGCACTTCCTGGCCGCGCGCCAAGCGCGGGAGATAATGTTGCTTTTGTTTTTCGGTGCCATAGTGCAGCAGCAGCTCGGCCGGGCCGAGCGAGTTCGGCACCATGACGGTGACGCCGGCGGTGATCGAGCGGCTCGCGACCTTCATCACCACCGCCGAATGCGCCTGCGCGGAAAATTCCAGCCCGCCGTACTGCTTCGGGATGATCATCCCGAAGAAACCCTTGTCCTTCAGGAAACGCCACACTTTCGGCGGCAGGTCGCGGCGCTCGTGCGTGATGTCCCAGTCATCGAGCATCGCGCACAACTGTTCTACCGGCCCGTCGAGAAAGGCCTGTTCTTCTTCCGACAGCGCCGGCTGCGGCAGATTGAACAACTGCTCCCAGTCCGGGTCGCCACCAAAGAGTTCCGCCTCCCACCACACGGTGCCGGCCTCGAGCGCCTCACGCTCGGTGTCCGACATGGCCGGCATGATTTTTCTGAACACGCGCAGCAGCGGCGCGCTGATGAGAACGCGGCGCAACGGGGTGAACGCGAGCGGGAGGACAATGACGACAAACACCGACCAGGCGGCGATCCACAGCGGGGCGGGCGGATCGAGAAACACATCCCACAGGGCGATGACGGAGGCCAGCACCGTGGCCCACACCAGTCCCGGCACGCGCTGGGCGGCCAGTCCCCAGACCACCACCACGGCCATCACAACCCAGATAACGCTATGCATGATCCCTGCCTTGGGTGTCCTTTTCCTTGTTATTCAGGGTAGTTAAGAACGTCTTCCCATTGTAGCCCACGACCCGGTCCGGCTATCGGGCCAACACAAGCTCAGATCTGGATCATTTCAAAATCCGACTTGGCGGCGCCGCAATCGGGGCATTTCCAGTTCTCCGGCACATCCTCCCAGCGCGTGCCCGGGGGGATGCCGTCTTCCGGGCGGCCCTTTTCTTCCTCGTAGACGTAACCGCAGATCACGCACATGTAAGACTTCATTCCCACCCCTTGCTGCCGGTCGATGTATAAAGGGCAATGATCGCATTTTCACCTTCATGGTGAAACCACGGGGCTGGCGGTAGAATCCGCGCGATGTCAGACCGTGTCGCAGTGGTGCTGTGCAACCTGGGCGGACCGGATTCGCTGGCGGCGGTGCGGCCGTTCCTGTTCAACCTTTTTTCCGATCCGGATATTTTCCGCCTGCCGCTCGGCTGGCTTACGCAGCGGCCATTCGCGAGCCTGATCGCGTGGCGCCGCGCGCCCGAGGCCGCCCATGGCTACGCCGCCATTGGCGGCAAGTCGCCGATCCTCGAGTACACCTGCGCACAGGCCCAGGCCCTGCAACAGGCACTCGCCGACAGCGGCCCGTTCGACGTGCACGTGTGCATGCGCTATTGGCATCCGCTCACCGACGAAGTGGTGGCGATGCTCAAGCAGAAAAATTACGCGCGCGTGATCCTGCTGCCGCTGTACCCGCAGTATTCCATCACCACCACCGGCAGCGCCTATAACGAGTTCCAGCGCCAGTGCCGGCGCGCGAACTATCAGCCTTCCGTCACGCTGGTGCGACAGTGGTACGACCAGCCCGATTACCAGGCAGCGATCGTGAACACGCTGCGCGCCGAGCTGAAAAAATTTCCCGACCCCGATCCGGCGCGCATTGAATTATTGTTCTCCGCCCACGGACTGCCGCAGAAAATCGTGAACGGCGGCGATCCCTACGAACGCCAGATCCGCGCCACCTACGATGCTCTGTGCGCGCAGCTGGACTGGCCGCATACCACGCTGTGCTACCAGAGCCGGGTCGGGCCGCTCGAATGGCTGCGGCCCTACACCGACGACGTGATTCGCGAGAAGGCCGCGGCCGGCGTGAAACAGATGCTGGTGTATCCCATCGCCTTCGTGTCGGACCACGTCGAGACCCTGTTCGAGCTCGGCATCACCTACGCCGAGCTGGCGCGCGCGCAGGGCATCGCGCACTACCGCGTGGCCCCGGCACTCAACAGCCATCCGGGCTTCATCGCGGCGCTGAAATCGCTGGTGCTCAACGCGGTGCCGGCGCCATGAGCGCTACCGCCCCGCCCGTGGTGCTGGTGTTCGCCGGCAGCGACCCCACCGGCGGCGCCGGCGTCACCGCCGACGTGCTGACGCTGGCGAGCCTCGGCTGCCACCCGGCCGTGGTCGTCACTGCCGTGACCGCGCAGGACACCACCGGCATCAAGCAGTTCACCTGCACCGAGACCGAGCTGGTGATCGCGCAGGCGCGCGCAGTGCTGGAAGACATGCCGGTGGCGGCGTTCAAGATCGGCATGCTCGGCAACAGCGCCGTGGCCACGGCGGTCGCCGGCATCGTCGAGGATTATCCCGACATCCCGCTCATTCTCGATCCGGTGCAGCGCTCCGGCCGCGGCGACGCCCTGGCCGACCACATGCTCGACGACGCCCTGCGCAGCCTGCTGATCCCGCAGAGCACGCTGATCACGCCCAACAGCCTGGAGGCGCGCGCACTGGCGCCCGACGCCGATACGCTCGACGCCTGCGCCCAGGGACTGATGTCGCTCGGGAGCGAATACGTGCTCGTCACCGGCACGCACGAGAACACCACCGAGGTCATCCACCGCCTGTACGGCAACATGCGCCTGCTCGAGACCTTCGTGTTCGAGCGCCTGCCCGGCAGTTATCACGGCTCCGGCTGCACCCTGGCCTCGGCCTGCGCCGCCTCACTGGCGCACGGTCTCGATCCCGTCAACGCCGTGGGTGAAGCCCTGCGCTACACCTGGGAGACCCTCAAACACAGTTTCCGCCCCGGCATGGGCCAGCCGCTGCCGAACCGGCTGTACTGGGCGTGGGAAATGGACGAGCCGGAGGGCGAGGACAGGGATTGAGCCCGGCGCGTCAGGTAACCCGAAACAAAAAAAGCCCGGCGTTGCCGGGCTTTTTTTCGGGTCGCGGTTTCGATCAGAAGGGCATCCGGAATTTGACCGAAACCGTTTGCCCGGTGTAGCCGGAGCGCGTCTCGAGGTCGTAGCGTGCGGTGAACTCCATCGCATCGCTGGCGTTGATCACCATGCCGAGCCCGCCGCGTACCACGGTGGACGAAGGATTGATCCCATCGGTCGTAAAGGCGGCGCCACCACCAGAAAACGATGTCGTCATCGACGCCTGCCCGGCTTGGGTATCGTAGCCGATGCCCAGATTCGCGGTCAGGGTGGAGGTATCGCTCAGCGCATGCGCCAACTTGCCGTCCACCGCCAGGATCAGTTCGTCGGTGGTCTTGCCATCGACCGCGAGGTTGAGTGCACCGGCACCGGTTTCGGTGTAGCCATTTTCCTTGATCGTGGTGTAGTCGGCGCGGAACGATGGCGTGAAACTGGTCTTTTCATTCATTGGCAGGGTGCGGCCTATGCCTGCACCGAGATGGAAGCTGTCGCTGTGGTAGCTCGATTGGGCAGTCCGGTTCACGAAGGCGATGTACCGGTTACCCTGGTTACGGTTATAGCCGTAATCGGCCTGCCAGTTCAGTTCCGTGTTCTCATCCAGACTGCGAGTGCCATACAGCACGGCCAGGTAGCTGTCCACATCGGCGGTTTGCGCGCCCGAGTTGCTGTCCACGTCGCTGCGCGTGTAGGCGAAGGCGGCGCCGATGCGCGAAATTTCCGAAAGTTCGCCATCCGCGCCCAGCATCACCCCGTAAGTCTGCGCGTCGTAACCGAAGGCGCCATTTCTGTCCTCCTGATCAGCCCAGGCGCCCAGCGGCTTGAGCCAGACCATGCGATTGCCGGCAAAGTCGTCGCCCGAAGACAGGCCCCGATTCGCCTCCAGCCGCGCCCGCACCACGCGATTCACGCCGCGCAGGTTGGCGAAGCTGAGCTGGGTCATGCCGCCGGTCATCAGCGGCAACATCTGGGTGACGACATCGGAGACCTGCCGATTCGTGGTCAGCGCGCCCAGGGCGGCCATCACGCTGTCCATGTCGGCGTTGCCGGTGCCGCCGCCCGTGAAGTCAGCCACCAGGCCATCCAGCACGGTCGCGGCGCCCAGGCCCGGGTTGTTGCCGGTGCTGGTCACGGCAGCCACCACGCCGGTGCTGCCGCCGCTGCCGGGAGCCGCCAGGACGAGATCGACCGCGTTGCCGTTCCGGCTGGCCGTGAAGTCGAACAGCGCGGAGTTGTCGGTGACGGCGAAGCTGCCGTCGCTGGCGAGTGTGCCCGCGCTGATGATGCCGGCCATGCTGGTGGCGGTGAAGGCGAAATTGGGGTCGGCTACATTCACGTCGATTTTGGCGCCGGTGGGCAGGGTGGCGGTGCCGGTCACCACCAGTTTGCCGTAGGTGCTGTCGTCGGTGACGCCGGTCTGGAACGTACCGGTCGAGGTTTGTGTGTAGTCGCCGCTGATGGTCACGGTGTCGGTCGCGGCCACAGCCAGGGTGCCGGCATTGTTAAATGATGTGGCTGGCGTGATGTCATGCCCCATGTTCAGGCGCCCGGTGCTGGCGATGCTGAACGTATCCACGGCAAAAGTATCGGCCGTGGTGAACGTGCCGTTCACATTGACGATGGAGCCGGCTCCCCCCGTTACCGCGCCGCTAATGCTGCCGGCCGTGCCGTTCAGGTTAAGCGTCGCGCTGCCCAGCGAAACCGTGCCATTGATTGTTCCGGTATTGGTGATGCCGCTGGTCACCGTCCCCTGTATGTTGATGGCAGGACCGCTGCCGCCGCTGATGGTGCCGGCGTTGCTGATCGAACCGACGGTGCTGCTCGAGTCGACAAAAATGCCGGTACTGCCGCCGGATATCGTGCCGCCCGCGTTGTTGGTAATGCTTCCCGTCACGGTGCTGCCCGAAACGAGGCGGATGCCGAACCCGCCGCTCGCTCCCGTGCCGCTGATCGTGCCGCTGTTGTCGATAGAACCTATATTTCCGCCGTAAACATAGATGCCGTACCCGCTGCCGCTGCTGGTGCCGCCGATGCCCTGGATCGTGCCGCTGTTGGTGATGCTGCCGACAGTGCTGCCGCCCGACAGATAAACTCCGTACCCGGTGCCGCTGGTCGAGCCTCTGGTGCCCTCGATCGTGCCGCTGTTGGTGATATCGCCCGCCACACTGCTGCTGTTCGAGACGTACAGTCCGGTCTGCGCGCCCGAGATGGTGCCGTCGTTGACGATGCCGCCGCTGATGCTGCTGCTGTTCTGGATACGCAGGCCGGACTGGCCGGTCCCGGAGATGGTGCCGCCGGCCTCGTTGGTAATCGAGCCGACCGTGCTGCGGGAAATCAGCACGGCGCCATCCCTGCCGGTGATCGTGCCGCTGTTGACGATGCTGCCCGCTTCGCTGCTGGAGAGATAAATGCCGTTCGAACCGCCGGTGATCGTGCCGCTGTTGGTGATACTGCCGGTCACGCTGCTCGGAAGCATGCCGCCCGTGGGCGACCCGGCGCCGACCAGCCAGATGCCATAGACGTTACTCGAAATAGTGCCGGCATTGGTGATCGAACCAACCGTGCTGGTGCTTAACGTTATAGCGGCGCCACTGCCGCTGCTGCGTGAGATCGTGCCGCCGGCGTTGTTGGTGATGCCGCCGGTGACGCTGCTGCCGTTATTGAGATATATCCCGCCCGTGATCGTGCCGCTGTTGGTGATACTGCCGCCGATGTTGCTGCTGGAGATATAGATAGCTGTATTCGCCCCCGTGCCGGTGCCGGTGCCGGTGCGGCCGATGATGGTGCCGCCGACATCGTTGGTGATGCTGCCGGCGATGGAACTGCTGCCCCGGATGTCGATGGCGGCATTGTTGCCGGCGACGGTGCCGCTGTTGACGATGCTGCCGCCGACACTGCTGCCGGAGTCGAGAGCGATGCCGGCGGAACTGCCCGAGATCGTGCCGGTGTTAGTGATGTCGCCGGTCACGCTGCTGGCGCCTGATCCTCCCGTGGGTGAACCACCCGTATTGGCCTGTAACCGGATGCCGTTTCGGCCTCCGGAAATGGTGCCGTCGTTGGTGATGCTGCCGACGGTGCTGCCGGAGCTGAGCAGGATGGCGGCGCCGCTGCCGCTCGAACTGGCGATGGTGCCGGTCGCCTCGTTGGTGATGGCGCCGGTCACGGAACTGCTGCGGCTCAGATAAAGGCCGTTGTAGGCACCGGCGATGGTGCCGCTGTTGCTGATGCTGCCGGCTGTGCTGGCCGAGGAAAGGTGGATGCCGGTGCTGGCCGTAATCAGGCCGCTGTTGACGATGCCGCCGGTCACGTTGCTGCTGACGAGGCGGATGCCGACAGAAGCGCTGATCGTGCCGCCGGCATTATCGATATCGTCCACGCTGCCGCCATTGACGAGGTAGATGCCGCTGCTGCCGGTGATCGTGCCGCTGTTGACGATGCCGCCGGTCAGGCTGCTGTTGTTGAGGCCGATGCCGTAACTACCGCCGTTGATGGCGCCGCTGTTACTGATGCCGCCGGTCACGCTGCTGCCGGTGAAGAGGCCGATGCCGCCGCTGCCGGCGATGCTTCCGCCCGCGTTGTTGGCGATACTGCCGACGCTGCTGCCGGTAACGATGTGGATGCCGAAATTGCCGCCGGAGATGGAATTATTGTTGCTGATGGCACCGGTCACGCTGCCCGCGTTGTAGACGTCGATGCCCCAGGTTGTGCCGGAAATCGTGCCGCTGTTGGTTATGCTGGTGGCGTCAGTGCCGTCCACCGCCACCGCCGGATTGGCTCCGCTGATCGCTCCGGTGTTGGTGACCGTGAGCGCGTCGCCGGTCGCGAGGTTGCAGGTCGAGGTCTCGGCCGCCGCGATAGAGATGGTCGAACCGCCGGTATTGGGGCAGCTGGTCGCCGCCATCGCGGGTGCTGCTGCCATCGCGCCCAGCGCCAGGAACACCGCCAGGGCGACGGCCTTGCGGGTGGAGGCCGGCTTGCCCCGGGTTTTTGCCTTTTCGTGGGCAACGATAAATGCCTGGCGGGATTGACTCCAGAGGACACGGTACACGCGGTTCATACAACACCCCCAAAGGAACAGCGCACATCGAGCATGCCCGAATAGGCATCCTTGCTGTTCCTGCTATACATATTCAGTATAGCCTTAGAATTATTGTGGGAATTGTTGACTGATTTGGTTTGAGCAAGAGTCAGAGCATGCGTGACACAATGGTTGAGTGATTTGATTTGAACAGGAGCCCGCTGACGCCCGTGAATCGACCTGCACTCAAGGCGGATGAAGCGATGCTCCTGGCCGAGCGCCACAAGCGCAACGGACAGCTCGCCGAGGCCGAGGCCGCTCTGCGCCAGATCGTTGATTCAACACCGGATCATCACGCCGCCTGGCACCTGCTGGGTCTTATCGCGTTCGAGGTTGGAAAGCTGCCGTTATCAGCAGAACTTATCGCGCATGCGGTGCGGCTAAATGACGCAGTCGCGCTCTATCACCGCAACCTGGGCGAGCTGTGCCGCCGCCTGGGGCGGCTGGATGAGGCCGTGGCTGCGGGCCGGCGTGCAACCAAACTGGCGCCGAATGACCTCGAAGCGCACTACAACCTCGGTCTCGCGCTCACTGACAAGGGAGAATGGGATGCCGCCATCCGTGCGTATCGGCGCGCGCTCGAACTCAATCCGGATCACGGCCTGTCCTGGAACAACCTCGGCGCCGCGCTGGAAAAAAAAGGCGACCTGGCCGGCGCCGAAGCCGCCTATGCCCGGGCGGTCGCATTGAACCCGGCGCACCACGAGGCCCAGAACAACTTGGGCGCGATCTACAGCCTGCAGGGTCGGCTGGAGGATGCCCGCCGCTGTTTCGAGGATTCGATCAAGGCCAACCCGGATTTCGTCGAACCGCATTTCAACCTGTCGTCGCTCAAGACCTATCGCGCCGACGACCCGCAGCTGCGGCATCTGGAGCGCAATCTCGCCAAGGCCGGCGCCATGCCGGTGCCGGCGCGCATCCGCTACTGGTTCGCGCTCGGCAAGGCGCGCGAGGACGTCGGGCGCTATGACGACGCCTTCGCCGCCTACGCCGAAGGCAACCGCCTGCAGCACGAACTTCTGCCCTGTGACGAGGCGCGCGCCGACGACATGCTGGCACGGCTGATCGCGGTATTCGATCGTGACTTCTTCGCCGCGCGCCGGGACGTGCCGGGCGGCGACAAGACGCCAATCTTCATCGTCGGCATGCCGCGCTCGGGCACGACGTTGCTGGAGCAGATCCTCGCCAGCCATCCGGCGGTGCATGGCGCGGGCGAATTGCCGGACCTGAATCAGGTCATCATGGATGCCCCGGCGCGCGCGGGCCGGCGCTTTCCCGATTTCGTGCCGGACCTGGTCCCGGATGATTTCAAACACATGGGCGAGGCCTATGTGGAACGTGTATGGCGGTTGGCGCCCGGCGCCCGGTATATCACCGACAAGATGCCGGCGAACTTTTTCCATATCGGCATGATCCGTTTGATGCTGCCGAACGCGAAAATCATCCACGCCATGCGCGACCCGATGGACTCGTGCTTCTCGAACTACGCGCGTCTGTTCAACGACACCATGGAGTTCGCCTACGACCTCGGCACGCTCGGCCGCTACTACGTGCGATACATCTCGCTGATGCGGCACTGGCATGCGGTGCTCCCCGCCGGCTCGATACTCGATCTGCGCTACGAGGACCTGGTGGCGGACCCCGAAGGCCAGACGCGGCGCCTGCTCGACTATCTGGGCCTGCCGTGGGATGACAACTGCCTGGCCTTCCACCGGAACAAGCGGCACGTGAAAACCGCCAGCGTGGCGCAGGTGCGCCAACCGATCTATAAAACCTCGGTGGCGCGCTGGCGGCATTTCGAGAATCATTTGCAGCCCCTGCTCGCGATCGTTCAGGCGTACCGGCAATGACCGAATGAAAAAACCACCCTCGCCTTCCGATCTTCTCGCCGAGCCCATCGTCCCCGGCGCACGGAGCCAGCCGCAGCCGCTCTCCATCGAGCAGGCGCTGGTGCTGGCGACGCAGCATCAGTCACAGGGCCGGCTGGCGGAGGCGGAGCGCGTGTTGCGCCAGATATTGCAGGTGCAGCCGCACCATGCGTTTGCCCTGCACCTGCTGGGCGTGATTGCGCATCAGGCCGGCAAGCCGGACCTCGCCATCAAGCTGATCGAGGAAGCCATCCGACACAACGGCGACGTCGCGCTGTTCCACTCCAACCTCGGCGAAATGTACCGCCAGGCGGGGCGGCTCGATGACGCGATCCGGCATGGCGAACGGGCGGTGGCACTCGACCCGCGCATGGTGGCGGCCCATGGCAATCTGGGCATCGCCTGTTACGACCGCAAGGATTATGACCGCGCCGAGGCCTGTCAGCGCCGGGCGCTGGCACTCGAACCGCGCTTCGCGCCGGCACTCAACAACCTGGGCAGCATCTGCCGCGCGCGCAAGCAGCCGGACGAAGCGATGGATTGGTATCGCCAGGCCATCGCCGCCAATCCGCAATATGTGGAATCGCTCAGCAATCTCGGCGCGGTGCTGCTGGAAGAAGAGCGCGCGGACGAGGCTGTCGAACCGCTCGAACAGGCCTTGCGCCTCAACCCGAACCATGCCGAGGCGCTGTGCAATCTCGGCATGGTGCGCAACGTGCTGGATCAATACGACGCCGCCCTGCCCCTGTTTCGCAAGGCCCTGCGGCTCCGCCCCGATTACGCCGAGGCCTATATCGGGCTGGCGCGATTCCATCACGAGCAGGAGCACCTGGCCGAGGCCGAGCGCTGCGCGCGCCGCGCCGTCGAGCTGGCCCCGCAAAAGGCCGAGATGTGCGGCCAGCTGGGCAACATCTACACCGAGATGGCGCGCAGCGACGAGGCACGTGCGATGTTCGAAAAGGCGCTGGCGATCGACCCCGGGTGCCACGAGGCGCTGCTCGGTCTCGGCCATCTGTGTATGGAGCGCGGCGACATGGACCAGGCGGAGGCGCTGTTCCACCAAGCGCTGGCGCTGAAGCAAGACAGCCTGCCGGCGCGCTTCCATCTGGCGCAGGTCAGGAAGGTCACCGCCGGTGACGCCAACCTCGCGGCCCTGGAAGCGGCGGAGCAGGCCGCGCGCGACCCGGCGCATCCGCTATCGGCGAAAAAATGGATCACCCTGCACTTTGCGCTGGGCAAGAGCTACGACGACAGCCAACAGTACGACCAGGCCTTTCCGCATTTCCTTGAAGGCTGCCGGTTGAAGCGCGCCACCTACGACTATGACGCGGAAGCGGTGACCCAGCACTTCGATTCGATCATGCGGACTTTCAGCCGGGAAACCCTCGAACGCCTGCGCGGCGCCGGCGACGCCTCGACGGTTCCGATTTTCGTGCTGGGCATGCCGCGTTCCGGCACCACACTGACCGAGCAGATCCTCGCCAGCCATCCCGACGTGCATGGCGCCGGCGAGCTGCCCGATCTCCTTGCCATCGCCCAGCGCCCGGTGAACGGGGCCGGCTATCCCGAGAACCTGCTTGCCATCGACCGGGCACAACTGACGGCCTGGGGAACGGACTATGTGGCCGGACTGCGCCGACGGGCGCCGGAGGCCAAACACATCACCGACAAGATGCCGGCGAACTTCTTCGCCGTCGGTCTGATCCACCTCATGCTGCCGAACGCGAAGATCATCCACGTCAATCGCAATCCGGTGGACACCTGCCTGTCCTGTTTCACCCGGCTGTTCAACCGCAAGCAGAACCAGACCTACGATCTGGCCGAATTGGGACGCTACTACGTGGACTACGTGCAGCTGATGAATCACTGGCGCGCGTTGCTGCCAGCCGGTGCCTTCCTTGACGTGCAATACGAAGACATCGTCGCGCACCCGGAGACGCAGGCGCGCCGCCTGCTCGACTATGGCGGGCTCGACTGGAACGCCGCCTGTCTCGATTTCCACAAGCACCAGCGCTCGATCCGCACCGCCAGCGTGACGCAGGTGCGCCAGCCAATCTACAAGACATCGGTGGAACGCTGGCGGCATTACGAGAAATATCTCGATCCCCTGCTGGATGCGCTGGGCGACCTGGCGCCGGGACGGAACTGAACTTGCGCCAGGCGCTCGTCGTGCTGCTGCTGGCGCTCACCGGTTGCGCCGGTCTTTCGCCGCAGGCCCGCTGGGAACATGCCGAGCAACTGGCCGCGCGCTCGGACTGGCAGAAGCTGCGCCTGCCGACCGACAGCTTCATCCTGTCGGCCTATGTGCCGAGGCACACCATCCCGGCCGATACCCTGACGGTCTACATCGAAGGCGACGGCCAAGCCTGGCTGACCCGGTCACAGGCCGCCAGCGACCCGACACCGCGCAACCCGGTCGCGCTGGAGCTGGCGCTGCGCCACCCGTGGGGTGCGGCGGCGTACCTGGCGCGCCCCTGCCAGTATGTCGACGCCGCCGACGCGAAGAATTGCCGGCCGGCATTCTGGACCGCGGGGCGCTTCGCCCCGCCGGTGATCGAGGCCAGCAGTCAGGCGATCGACGCCTTGAAGCAACGCGTCGGCGCCACCCGGCTGGTGCTGGTCGGCTACTCGGGCGGCGGCGCGGTGGCGGCGCTGGTGGCGGCACGACGCAATGATGTGATCCGGCTCGTCACGGTGGCGGGGAATCTCGACCATCGCGCCTGGACGGCAATGCACGGCCTCCCCGCGCTTGCGGACTCACTGAACCCGGCGGATGCCTGGCACGCGCTGCGTACGCTGCCGCAGCGTCACTTTGTCGGTGGTCGCGACGCCGTTGTCGGTCGTCGCGTTACCGATGCCTTCCTGGCACGCTTCCCGCCGGATCAGCAGCCGGAAGTGGTTACGCTTCCGGATTTTGATCATGTGTGTTGCTGGGTGGAGAGGTGGGATTCGATCGGGTTTTAGGGCACTGTCAGCCCCAAACACCTTCCGCCACTTCAACCACGCTGCCGCCAACAGACACTTCGATTTCTCCTTTCGTATTGTTTGTCCGCAGTGCCAGATCGGAGGGCCTTCCCATTTCATAGCCCTGGCCAACTGTCACGTCGATATTCGGGGCGCCAAACAGTTCATGACGCGCGAGATAGGCCGCGAGCGCGCCGTTGCTGCTGCCGGTGGCGGCATCTTCGGGAATGCCGTAGAAATCGGCGAACACGCGCACGCTCAGGTGTTGGCCCGCTTCATAGGCCTCGCGGCTGAATGCCAGGATGATTTTGGCCCAAGCGTCGTTGGCCAAAGCGAAATATTCGTCCCGGTTAATTTTTATTCGTCTGAGCGCGGCCAGACTTGCCAGCGGTACCACCAGCGTCGGGAAGCCCGTTGACACTTCCTCGACCGGAAAGTCCGGGGCGATGTCGGAGGCGGCGAGTCCCAACAGGCGCGCCAGCGTGCCGGCTTCAAGCCGCTTGCCGAACCGGGGAGGCATTTGCCGCATCCACAGTCTGGACGCCTGTCCCGATACTTCGTAAAACGTGACCGGGATCTTCCCGGCACGAAGATTGAGCACCACTTCGCTTGCCGTGGTCAGACGCAGCTTCTCGCGAATGACGTAGGCCGTTCCCAGCGTCGGGTGGCCGGCGAATTCCACCTCGGCCCGGGGCGTGAAAATGCGGACGTCATACCCGCCGTCTTGCGGCTGGCGCGATGTGATGAACGTGGTTTCGGAGAAGTTGATTTCCCTGGCGATTCTCTGCATCTCCTGACTGGACAGGGATTCGCAATCGATGAAAGTCGCCAGCGGATTTCCTCCGTATTTCCGGCTTGTGAATACATCGGTGATGAAAAATTTCGGCTTGTGCATTCTTGTTTCCATCGAGCGGAACCGGGGATTTCCGAATTGTCTTGTTGCTTGGCATACTACGCGGCAGATTTTTAATGGTCAAAAAATGGTCAGCCAATTACACGTCGCGGGTCTGTACGTCATCGCCGATACCCACTATCTCGACGACACGCGCCTGATCGATGCGGTCGCTCAGGCGATCGCGGGCGGGGCGCGGGTCATTCAATACCGGGATAAAAAACACGCGGCTACGGAACGAACACGGCAGGCGTCGGAGCTTGCCGCGCTGTGCCGGCGGCGGGGCGCGCTGTTCATCGTCAACGACGATGTGGCACTGGCGAAGGAAACACGGGCCGATGGCGTGCACCTGGGGCGGGAGGATGTCCCGCTCGCTGAGGCAAGGAAGCTGCTGGGAGCACGGGCGATCATCGGCGTGTCCTGCTACAACGAGCTGGCGCGCGCGGAGGCAGCGGAAAAGCAGGAGGCGGATTACATCGCCTTCGGCCGGTTTTTCCCTTCGCGCACCAAGCCGCAGGCGGTACAGGCGGGCCTCGACCTGCTGCGGGAGGCAAAAAAGAAACTGCACATTCCCGTCGTTGCCATCGGCGGCATTACCCCGGAAAATGGCGCCTCGCTGATCGCGGCCGGGGCCGATGCGCTGGCGGTGATCGAGGGCGTGTTCGGCCAAGCCGATGTCCGCAACGCGGCCGAACGCTATGCACAGCTATTCAAATAATAGTTTTTTAATAGTCTTTGCCACAGAGATCGCAGAGCACACAGAGAAAGGAAAGAAGCGGCTTTCACTCTGTGACCTCTGTGCTCTCTGTGGCTAACATTCATTAACCAAGACTTATGACCACCTCCTCCGACCTCTTCAAGCGCGCGCAGAAGTGCATCCCCGGCGGCGTGAATTCGCCGGTGCGCGCGTTCAAGGGCGTGGGCGGCGACCCGGTATTCTTCGCGCGCGGTCAGGGCGCCTATGTCTGGGACGAGGACGGCAAGCGCTACATCGACTACGTCGGCTCCTGGGGACCGATGATCCTCGGCCACGCGCATCCCCGGGTGATGGCGGCGGTGAAGGAAACCATGGAGTACGGCCTCGGCTTCGGCGCGCCGACGCGCATCGAGGTCGACATGGCCGAATTGATCTGCCGGCTGGTGCCGTCGATCAAGAAGGTGCGCATGGTCAGCTCCGGCACCGAGGCCACCATGAGCGCGATTCGCCTCGCGCGCGGCTTCACCGGCCGCGACAAGATCATCAAGTTCGAGGGCTGCTATCACGGCCACGCCGACTCACTGCTGGTGAAGGCCGGGTCGGGCGCGCTCACGCTCGGCGTGCCGACCTCGCCCGGCGTGCCGGCGGATTTGGCGAGCCACACACTCACGCTCGAATACAACAACGCCGCTCAGGCGCGCGAGCTGTTCGGCAAGATCGGGAAAGACATCGCTTGCGTCATCGTCGAGCCGGTGGCCGGCAACATGAATTGCGTGCCGCCGGTGCCGGGCTTTCTGGAAGCCCTGCGCGAGCTGTGCACCCAGCACGGCGCGGTGCTGATTTTCGACGAGGTCATGACCGGCTTCCGCGTGGCCCTGGGCGGGGCCCAGGCACACTATGGCATCCAGCCCGACCTCACCACGCTCGGCAAGGTCATCGGCGGCGGGCTGCCGGTGGGTGCTTTCGGCGGGCGCGCCGACATCATGGCTCGCCTCGCCCCGGAAGGGCCGGTGTATCAGGCCGGAACGTTGTCGGGCAATCCGGTATCGCTCGCGGCCGGCATGGCCACGCTCCGGGAAATATCACAGCCGGGGTTCTTCGAGGCGCTGACGGCCAAGACCGCCATGCTGGCGCGGGGCCTGGCCGAACGGGCCCAGCGCGCCGGCGTGGCGCTGGTAACGCAACAGGTCGGCGGAATGTTCGGGATTTTCTTTACCAAGGGAAAATCAGTGACGAGTTTCGCCCAGGTCATGGCCTGCGACGTCGAGCGCTTCAAAAAATTCTTTCACGGGATGCTGCGCGAGGGAGTCTATCTGGCGCCGTCGGCGTTCGAGACCGGTTTCGTCTCGGCAGCGCATACCGAGTCCGATATCGACGAAACCCTGGACAAGGCGGAAAAGGTTTTTAAGACGCTATAAGAATCTTAACCACGGATGAACACGGATAAACACAGATCGAAAGCAAAAACTGTTCGCTGGTTTTATCCGTGTTAATCCGTGTTTATCTGCGGTTTCAGAAATCTTTTAGATAACTTACAAAAAGAAACGGGCCGGTGGTCCGGCCCGTGTGTGCACCCCGCACAAAATTCTTGTCTAGCTGACCAGTATATTCTCGGAAGCAAACCGGACGGTGGCGACCTGCGGGCGGATGGCCTCGTCGCTGAGGGCGATGTCCACGCCGAGGATGGCGACCAGGTTGTCGTGATCGCGCACGCCCGGCAGTTCCTCGCGCAGGTACCCGTAATGGGTTTCGTTCATGTACACGACGTTCGGCCGCGCGCCGTGCACCACTTGGTAATCGTTCACCAGATTCACGATATGGCTTAACATGGTTCTTGCTCCTTTTGCCCCCGTTTGGGCCGTCCCGGAATCCCGCTTTACCTCTGCCGTGATTCCGCGCTTCTCAGTATCTGAAAGAGCAATACTCATGCCATGCCGGCCGGCTGGCTAAGCTGTTGAAATGGATTGGTATTTAATTCAGGCCGCATTGACGCGTTGCGGCAAGGGGCTTGGCGGGGGCCGGACAAAGGCCGGCACCTGCCGCCGCACGGCAGAAAACACGCTGCCGTGCCAAGGTTGCTGAGGTTAGAGGGGTTCTAAGCGCTTAGTGCAGGCCGGCCATGTATTCCGACACCGCCTTGATTTCCTGTTCCGACATGCGGAAGGCGATGCGGGTCATAATTTCACCGTCGTTGGCGCGGCTGCCGGCCTTGAAGGCCAGCATCTGCTTGCGGGTATAGGCGGCGTTCTGGCCGGAGACCTTGGGAAAGCGCGGCGGGATGCCGTGGCCCGAGGGGCCGTGGCAACTCATGCAGGCGGACACGCCCATCTTGGCGTCGCCGCCGCGGTAAACCTTCTCGCCCTGCTTCGCCAGCTGGGCGTCCTGGGCCGCGCCCGGCTTGGGCTTGAGGCTGGCGAAATAGGCGCCGATGTTCTTCATGTCGGCGGCGCTGAGGGGGGCGGCCATGCCGGCCATGATGGGATCCTTGCGCGCGCCGGATTTGAAGTCGGCCAGTTGCTTGGCGATATAGGCCGAATCCTGACCGGCAAGCTTGGGCCACAGGGGGTCGGCCCCGCCGTTGCCATCGGCCCCGTGGCAACCGGCGCATACCGCCGCCTTGGCCTGGCCGGCCGCGACATTGCCGTTTGCGGCCTGCGCCGGCGCGATCATTACCAGCCACAGGCTCATTGCGGTGGCGACAGACAGCATGTTTTTCATAAAACCCCCATGAAAATACGACGGAAACCGGATTGATTTTCGGATCGCGCGGCGGCGAGGGCGGAAATCAGGCCGGCTTTATATACCACAGCCCGCTTCCCGGTCAATTTACAAGGTCAATTCTGAATAAAAAGAAAATTTAACCGCCAAGACGCCAAGAACGCCAAGTTTTCAGAAAACTTGGGGCCAGGCTCAAAACCCCCTTGTAGGTTGGGGTGAGCAAAGCGAACCTCAACGCATCGGTGCCGTTGTTGGGTTTCGGCACTTCGTGCCTTAACCCAACCTACATCAAAATCAATTTTGAAATAGGTTCTGGTCTTTCTTGGCGACCTTGGCGGTTGAAAAATATATCGCTGACACAAAAAAAGCCCCGGAGACAAGGGGAGAGTGTCCGGGGCCGAACATGTTCCGGATTGTGCATCCGGAACGTGCCCCGCTCAGGGAGGTGGAGCGGAGCAAGACGAAGTCATCGTCTGCGCATTATGACGCACCGCGTTCGGATTAGTTCAAGCCTTTTCGTTGCGGATGGTAAAACTTGGCGCCCGCTTCACGTAACTTTCATACGTGTTTGCTCAGTGCGCCTCGTCCCAATTGCCGCCCACGCCGATATCCACCACCAATGGTACGGACAACGTCGCCACGCCGCTCATGGCGGCGCGCACATGTTTGCGCGCGGTGTCGACGGCCGTTTCCGCCACCTCGAACACCAGCTCATCGTGAACCTGCATGATCATGCGGATGTCGAGGCCGGATCGCGGAATCCATGCGTCCACCACGATCATGGCGCGCTTGATGAGGTCCGCCGCCGTGCCCTGCATCGGCGCGTTGATCGCAGCGCGCTCGGCGGCCTGGCGGCGGTTCATGTTGGCGGCATTGATCTCGGCGGTGTGCAGGCGCCGCCCGAACAGCGTCTCGACGTAGCCCTGGCGGCGCGCGGTCTCGCGCGTGCGCTCCATGAACTCGCGCACGCCGGGGTAGCGCGCGAAATAGCGCTCGACATATTCCTGCGCCGCCACGCGTTCGATGCGCAGTTGCTTCGCCAGACCGAAGGCCGACATGCCGTAGATCAATCCGAAATTGATGGCCTTGGCGGCGCGGCGCATGTCATCGCTCACGAGATCCGGCGCCACGCCGAATACCTCGGCGGCGGTGGCGCGATGCACGTCCATGTTGTTGGCAAAGGCATGAATCAGCCCCTTGTCGCCCGAGAGATGCGCCATGATGCGCAGCTCGATCTGCGAGTAGTCGGCCGACATGATCCGGTACCCGGGCGCGGCGATGAAGGCCTGGCGGATGCGCCGCCCCTCGGCGGTGCGCACCGGGATGTTTTGCAGATTCGGATCGGTCGAGGACAGCCGCCCGGTCGCTGCCACCGCCTGGTGATACGAGGTGTGCACGCGCCCGGTTTTCGGATCGATCATCTCCGGCAGCTTGTCGGTGTAGGTAGACTTGAGCTTGGCCAGGCTGCGGTAGTCGAGAATCAGCTGCGGCAGCGGATAGTCCAGCGCCAGTTCCTGCAACACCTCTTCCGCCGTGGACGGCTGGCCGGTGGGGGTTTTCTTGAGCACCGGCAGCTTGTGCTTGTCGTACAGCACTTCCTGGATCTGCTTGGGCGAGCCCATGTTGAACGGCTGACCGGCAAGTTTGTAGGCCTCGGTCTCGAGCTCGAGCAGACGCTTGCCCAGCTCGTGGCTTTGCGCGCGCAACATGGCGACGTCGATGAGCACGCCGTGGCGTTCCATGCGCGCCAGCACCGGCACCAGCGGCATTTCGATCTCGTCGAACAGCTTCACCAGCGTCGGCGTTTCCTTCAGCCGCGGCCACAGGTGCTGGTGCAGGCGGAAAGTAATATCGGCATCCTCGGCGGCGTAGGCCGTGGCCGTATCCAGCGGCACCTCGCGGAAATTGATCTGGTGCTTGCCCTTGCCGGCGACCTCTTCGTATTTGACCGTCTTGTAGCCGAGGTACTTGAGCGCCAGCGAATCCATGTCGTGGCGCGAGGCGGTCGAATCCAGCACGTAGGATTCGAGCATGGTGTCGTAGCGCATGCCCGCCAGCCGGATGTCGTAATTGGCCAGCACGCTCATGTCGTATTTGAAGTTCTGTCCGATTTTGGGACGGCTTTCGTCTTCCAGCAGCGGTTTCAGTTTTTCCAGCACGGCGTCGCGGCCGAGCTGCTCCGGCGCGCCGGGATATTCATGCGCCAGCGGCACGTAGGCGCCCTCGCCCGCCCGATCGGTGAACGACACGCCGACGATCTCGGCCTGCATCGCGTCGAGGCTGGTGGTCTCGGTATCGAAGGCGAACAGTTTCGATTGCGCCAGCCGCGCCAGCCAGGCATCGAGCGCCGGCATGTCGGTGATCATCTGGTATTTCGCATTCGTCGTGGCCGGCGTGGCTGCCGCCGCGGGGGCGTTGGCGCCGCCCAGCTCCGCCAGCCACGACTTGAATTCCAGACGCGAAAACAATTCGCGCAGGCGCGCCGCGTCCGGCGCCGCGCGCCTGAGGTCGCCGGGCGCGAGCTTGAGGTCCACGTCGCATTTGATGGTGGCCAGCTGGCGCGCCATCGGCAGGTGGCCCAACGAGGCGCGCAGGCTCTCGCCGGCCTTGCCGGGCACGTCATTCGCATGCGCCATGACCGCGTCGAGCGAGCCGTATTCCTGCAACCATTTGGCCGCGGTCTTGGGGCCGACGCCGGGCACGCCGGGGATGTTGTCGGAGGTATCACCCACGAGTGCGAGATAATCGATGATGCGTTCCGGCGGCACGCCGAATTTTTCAATCACGGCATCGCGGTCGCTCACGGCGTCCTTCATGGTGTCCACCAGTTGCACATGCCGGTCCACCAGCTGCGCCATGTCCTTGTCGCCGGTGGAGATCACGGCCTCGCGTCCCTCGGCGGCGGCGGCGCGCGCCAGCGTACCGATCACGTCATCGGCCTCCACGCCTTCGACCTGGATCAGCGGCAGGCCGAGGGCGCGCACGATGGCGTGGATCGGCTCGATCTGGATTGAAAGATCGTCCGGCATCGGCGGGCGGTGCGCCTTGTACTCGGGGTAGATGTCGTCGCGGAAGGTCTTGCCCCTGGCGTCGAACACCACCGCCATGTATTCGGTGTCGTAGTCCGCGAGCAGGCGGCGCAGCATGTTGGTCACGCCGTAGACCGCGCCGGTAGGCTCGCCGCGCGAGTTGGCGAGCGCGGGCATGGCGTGGAAGGCGCGGTAGAGATAGGATGAGCCGTCCACCAGGACCAGTGGCCCGCCTTTCTTCCCGTCCGCCGACACCTTCGACGCCTTGTTCGCGGGTTTTTTCCTGTCTCCGGCCTTGGGGCTCATGGCAGGATCGGGGCTTCGACTGACCGAGCGATAATAATGTCCTTGGCTCCGTCATGGGCGCATTCCGGCACCACTTTTGTGCTAAAAATCATATATGAATCACGAGACATGCAAAGCGAGCAGGGCTACATAAATGAATGATGGAAATCCCCAAGATAGAGAACCGCCGTACCCCAAACCCAACGGAGTCGACTCCCAGTACCGCGTCGAGATCGCACCCTCGGGCACCATGTCGCGCGAATCCTGGAAGATCTTCCAGATCATGGCCGAGTTCGTCGCCGGCTATGAACAACTGGCCCAGATTCAACCCTCGGTCAGCATTTTCGGTTCCGCGCGCACATCACCGGGGCATCCCTATTATGCCCTGACCGAGGAGGTCGCACGCAAACTTTCCGATGCCGGTTTCTCGGTGGTCAGCGGCGGCGGCCCGGGGCTGATGGAGGCCGCCAACAAGGGCGCCTACGCCGGCAAGTCCCCGAGCGTGGGCCTGAACATCCGCCTGCCGCACGAGCAGCACGCCAACCGCTACCAGAACATCACGCTCACGTTCCAGCACTTCTTCGCGCGCAAGGTGATGTTCGTCAAATACGCCAAGGCCTACATCGGCATGCCCGGCGGTTTTGGCACCCTCGACGAACTGGTCGAGGCGCTGACGCTGATCCAGACCGGCAAGACCACGCGCATGCCCGTCATCCTGGTGCACGCGCCGTTCTGGTCCGGCCTGCTCGACTGGTTCAAGGGGACGCTGGTCCGCGAGGGTGTCATCGACAAGGACGACATGGATCTCGTGACCGTGGTGAACACCGCCGACGAGGTACTGGACGTGATCTTCCGGTATTATGAGGAAACCGGTTTCGAGGCGTCGGAAGCGGAACAGGAAATCAAACTGAACCTTTAGAGCACAAAACATGCGCCTTGCCTCTTTGCTCATTCTCGCGGTCCTGCTGGCGCCGGCGCTGGCGGCCGAGCCGGCGGCGAACGGGGTCAAAAAACCGGCCCCCGCCGCCAGTGTGCCGGCACCACCACCGCCGCCGGAAAACTACAACCCGCCGGCGGCCCCCGAACTGCCGGACGCCGGCCAGCCGGAACCGGAAGTGACCATCACCACCAAGGGCACGGAAATCCACGAGGAGTACCGGCTGAACGGACGGCTCTACATGATCAAAGTGGTTCCGAAGAAGGGCAAGCCTTATTACCTCATCGATCAGGAAGGCAGCGGGCAATTCCGCCGCAGCGACTTCGAATCGCGCATTGCCATTCCCACCTGGGTGATCAAGCGCTTCTGATGTCCGCGCCGGCCGATGACAACGGCACGACAGGCTCCGGCCCCGCCCAGGCCGGAACCTGGATCGCCTGCGGCCAGCGCCTGGTGCGGCAGCAACCCTCCCTTTGGTACGGCATGGCGGCGGTGTATATCGTCCTCGGCTTCCTGCTGACGCTGATTCCCTTCATGGGCCACCTGCTGTTGATCCTGATCACGCCCATGCTGCTCGCCGGCGTGATCTGGGGCCGCGCGCACCCGAATCCCGCGGAACCGGAATCGGCGCCGCCGCTTTCCTCCGCCCAGGCCCTGTTGCAGACCTGGGTCGCCCAACCGACGCAGGAATTGCTGCGCATCTTCAGCCACGAGGGCAGGCTGTTCGGCGCGGTGCTGCTCGGCATCGTCACCCTCGGACTGGTGATGGCGGTAAAGATCGTCGGCTACCTGCTTATCGGCGGATCGATGATCTCCGGCCTGACGGCGGACTTGGCCGGCGGCACGCCGTTCATCACGTTCGCGGGCATGGTGCTGGTCGCGGGCCTGTCGGTGCTGCTCGGCATGGCGCTGCTTTACAGCGTGCCGCTCACGGTGCTGGGCAACCGTCAGCCGCTGGACGCAATTGCCGAAAGTTTTTCCGCCTGCCGTGAACATGCCAGACCCCTGCTGATTCTGGTCGCGCCGTTTTTCCTGGTCTATGTCGTCATCCTGGTGGCGTTCGCCAACTCCCACTGGCTGGGTTACCTGCTGACGGTCAGCATCGGCCTGCTGGCGCTGCCATTGTTCATCGCCGCGGTTTATTGCAGTTATCTCGCGCTGTTCCCGCCGGACCCTTCCAGCCCGCGGCGGTAATTCCGCCACCGGCCCGGTACAATGCCGGACGATGCGTGTACGCGTCTATCATGGCAAGGCATTGGCCGCCTATGGTTTCGGCCACGGTCATCCCTTCGGCCCCGACCGTCTCGGCGCCTTCTGGCAGGAAATGACCCGGCGCGGCCTCGACTGGCAATGCGACGTCGGCACGCCGGTCTCCTGCACCGAGGAAGATCTCGCGCTGTTTCATACCGCCGATTACATCGCGCGCGTCAAACGTCAGTCACAGACCGGCGAGGGATATCTCGACTTCGGCGACACCCCTGCCTTCCCCGGCGTATTCGAGGCGGCTTCCGTGGTGGTGGGTTCGGTGCTGGACGGGCTCAAGCATATTCTCGCGGGTGACTGCCGGCGCGTGTTCGTGCCCATCGCCGGGCTGCATCACGCGCGCCGTGACGGCGCCGCCGGCTTCTGCGTGTTCAACGACATCGGCGTGCTCATCGAGGCGCTGCGCCGGCGCCACGGCATCCGGCGCGTGGCCTACGTCGACATCGACGCGCATCACGGCGACGGCGTGTTCTACGGTTTCGAGGACGATCCTGATCTGATCTTCGCCGACATCCACGAGGACGGGCGCTATCTCTATCCCGGCACCGGCGCCGCCGCCGAAACCGGCACCGGCAAGGCACAAGGAACCAAACTCAACATCCCGATGGAGCCCGGCGCGGACGATGCCGCGTTTCTGCGGGTGTGGCCGCGAGTGGAGGAATTCGTGCGCGCGGGAAAACCCGAATTCATCATCCTGCAAGCCGGCGCCGACAGCCTCGCCGGCGACCCGATCACGCACCTGCGCTACACCCCCGCGGCCCACGCGCACGCGGCGGCGCGCCTGTGCGCGCTGGCCGATGAACTGTGCCAGGGAAGAATTATCGCCACCGGGGGCGGGGGCTACGACCGCCCCAACCTGGCGCGCGCGTGGTGCGCCGTGGTCGACGCCATGCTCCACGCGGGCGTGAAAACCCCCTAGCCGGGCTAGCGGCAATCCGGCGGAAGATATTTGGGCGGAAGTTCCTCGCCGTCACATTTCCAGTAAATGCGCTGGTCCTTCACGTACGGCTGGTAGACGATGCTTTTATCCGTCACCGGACCACGGGCGAAGGTCACGACGACCATACCACCTTCCTGAATCCGGATGGATTTGATGTCCGGACCGAAGGCGCCGGTCTCGGGGAGGCCAATGGCCTCGTTGCTGCCCGGCCATCCCTGGTTTTTTACCGCGTAGTCGACCACGGCGGCCTTGCTTTGCTGGATGTGGGGCACCGTGCCCATGATGCCGGCGCGCGTCACGTAATCCTGGTAGGCCGGAATCGCTATCGCCGCCAGAATGCCGATGATGGCGACAAAAACCAGCACCGACGCACCGCCGCCACCGACTCCCAGACGCGGCACGAACAGCGCAAAAAAGAACGCCAGGCCGCTGCGGCTCGGCATCGCCGCCTTCTGCTTGGCGATCAGCGCGTTCAGCATCGCCATGCGTTTGACGAGCCACGGATAATCGCTGACCAGCTCATGGAATGACATCCAGAAGCCGGAGCTTTCCCTGGTCTGGCCGGCATAGTTTTCCTTGCTCAGGATGCGCCAGCGCCGTCCGCCCGCGGCCAGCGCGGCCAGGCCGGTGGTGGCGTCCTGCGGGTTCTCGCAGCAGGCGAGACCGTAACGGTCGCAGGTATATTCGCGCGCGCGGGAATAGGCCGCGCCGAGCAGGGGCAGCAGCAGCGCCGGGGCCAGCAGCGGCCCCCACAGCAGATGCTTGCGGTGGATGTGACCCATCTCATGGCCGATATAAAAATTCACCGCGCCGGGCTGAGCCTCGAAAGCATCCACCACGTCCGAGAACAACACCACGAAATCACGACCGAGGAAGCGCGTCGCCAAAGCATTGAAGGCGCCGTCGGCATGCAGCAGGTATACGTCCGGCACGTTTTTCATGCCGAGCTTGCTGCTGCACGCGGCCACCCGCTGCTGCAGGTCCGGAAATTGCTGCGGCGTGATCTTGACCGCCGTGCCGCGGATATAGGAGATGAACGCGGACTGGGCGAACAGGTAAAAAACAAAAAACATCAAGACATACATCAGGGCGATGCCCATGGTGGCGCCGATCAGCACCAGCCAGAACACGGCCGAGATCAGGACGGCAATTCCGAACAACACTTTTTCCTTCCGATAGATCAGATCCATGGTTATCCTTACTTTTTTGGGGACAATGGATATATAGGCCAGGATCCGGGGGTCCACCAGTCGCCGGCACTCTAGATTTCGAAAAACGGCCTGAAATATGGCCTTTTCTGAGTGCTCCGTCCGGGGGAGCCGCGCCTCGCGGGCATGGCGTTCAGGACGATTTTGTCGCCCGCACGGTTGCCGGTAGGCTGCGCCAGTTCAACAAAAAATAATTCATGAAATTCTGGATCAACATTGCCCAGGCCATCGACGCCACCAACGAAACCGTCGGCCGCGCGGTGCTGTGGCTGGTGGGCGCGGCCACGCTGATCTCGGCGCTGAACGCGCTGGCGCGTTACGGCCTGGGGCGCTCGTCCAACGCCTGGCTGGAAATCCAGTGGTACCTGTTCGGCGCCATCATTCTTTTGGCCGCCGGCTACACCCTCAAGCACAACGGCCACGTACGCATCGACATCATCTACGGGCGCTTCTCAGCGCGCGTGCAGGCGTGGATTGATCTGCTGGGGACTCTATTTTTCCTGCTGCCGCTGTGCGGGTTGATAGTGTGGCTCGCCTGGCCCGGCTTCGTGGATTCTTTCGTGAGCGGCGAGACCTCGCCGGACGCCGGCGGACTGATCCGCTGGCCGGTGCGCTTGCTCATTCCGCTCGGCTTCGCGCTGCTCGGTTTGCAGGGCGTGGCCGAGATCATCAAGCGCATCGCTTTCCTGCGCGGGGAAGGAAAACTCACGCACGAGCAGCCGCGGGAGGACGTATGACCTTCGCGGTGATGGCGCCGCTCATGTTCGCCGGGCTGGTGCTGTTCCTGCTGCTCGGCTATCCGGTGGCGTTCGCGCTCGCGGCCAACGGATTGCTGTTCGCCTTCATTGGCATCCAGTCGGGTTTCTTCGATCTGAGCCTCATGCAGGCCTTGCCCGAGCGCGTCTACGGCATCGTCTCCAACCCGACGCTGCTCGCGATTCCCTTCTTCACCTTCATGGGCCTGATTCTCGAGCGCAGCGGCATGGCGGAAGAGCTGCTCGACACCGTGGGCCAACTGTTCGGGCGCGTGCGCGGCGGGCTCGCCTTCGCCGTGGTGTTCGTCGGCGCGCTGCTGGCCGCCACCACCGGCGTGATGGCGGCCACGGTCATCGCCATGGGCCTGATCTCGCTGCCGATCATGCTGCGCTACGGTTACGACAAGCGCCTCGCCAGCGGCGTGATCACCGCCTCCGGCACGCTGGCGCAGATCGTGCCGCCGTCGATCGTGCTGATCGTGCTGGCCGACCAGCTCGGCGCCTCGGTCGGTGACATGTACACCGGCGCGCTGGCCCCGGCGCTGATGCTGGCCGGGCTGTATCTCTGCTATGTCCTCGGCGTCACGCTGGTGAAGCCGCATGCCGCCCCGGCCCTGCCGCCGCAGGCGCGCACCCTGCGCGGGGCGGCGCTGGCAAGGCGCGTGGGGATCACGCTGATCCCGCCGCTGGTGCTGATTTTCCTGGTGCTGGGCACCATTTTTCTCGGCATCGCCACCCCCACCGAGGGTGGCGCGCTCGGCGCGGCCGGGGCCGTGGCGTTGGCGGCGCTGCGCAGGCGGCTGACGCTGGACGTGGCGAAACAGGCCATGGACTCGACCGCGCGCCTGACCAGCTTCGTGATTTTCATTCTCATCGGCTCGACCGTGTTCAGCCTGGTGTTCCGCGGCGTGGACGGCGACCTGTGGGTCGAGAGCCTGCTGACGCAACTGCCCGGCGGCGCGATCGGCTTTCTGATTGTCGTGAACCTGCTGGTATTCGGGCTGGCGTTCTTCCTCGACTTCTTCGAGATCGCCTTCATCGTGGTGCCGCTGCTGGCGCCGGTCGCGGCCAAGCTCGGCATCGACCCGATCTGGTTCGGCGTGCTGCTCGGCATCAATATGCAGACCTCGTTCCTGCACCCGCCGTTCGGCTTCGCGCTGTTTTATCTGCGCAGCGTCGCGCCCAAATCCATCCGCACCGCCGACATCTACTGGGGCGCGGTGCCGTTCGTGCTGTTGCAGGTGTTAATGGTGGCGATCGTGATTATCTTTCCGCAGATCGTGGGCCATGCGCCCATCGCTCCGGAAAGCCAGATCATGGAGGTACCGCTGGAGGTCGATCCCGACGCCGGCTTCCTGCCGCCGGAGTGGCGATAAGGGCTCGATTCAGAGCGAAGCAATTAATGCATCGCGCAGATGCGCCGCCCGAACGCCTCCACGTCATCCCAGTTGGTGAATTCCACCACGGATTCCGGGTCGGTGGGCCCCTGCGTCATCCACATGATGAAGCGGATAACCTGCCGGTCCCAGAAGCCGTACTTCGGGTAATCGATCTTGCCGGCGAACACCGCCAGTTCCCGGGGACGCCAGGCCGACTGTTGCAGGAACTTCTGCATGTAGGGATTGGTCTCGGGCCGGTTCTTTTCCGGTTTACGCGCCACCACGTTGACCGTGAAAAAGGCGTTGGGTTTGCCGTCCAGCACCGCCCGGTTGCGCCCGGCGAACTCGAAAACTTCCGGGCGATGCTTGCCGTAGCGGATGCTGGCGCCGATGACGATCTTGTCGAACCGGTTCAGCTCCGCGCCGTCCGCCTCGCTCACCGGGACCAGCTCCACCCGGTGGTGCTCCCGTTCGATGACCTGCTGCAGGCGCTGGCAGATCTTCCGGGTCTGGCCATCGACGGTTGAATAGAGGATGAGAATGTTTGCCATGGTTCCCTTAGTGATTCAAAAGGGGATGGAGGGATTGAAGTTTAATCCCTCCATCCCCTTTTACTATCTGTCTGCCTTGAAAGCCTCGTGAAATTCCACAGTGCCTTGGGGAACCTGCCCGTCGAGGGGCAGGGCAAAGAAGACATCCTGGGGAGCTCCCTCACAGACAAGCCCTGGAGCATTTTCGAAACCGAAGCGCCGGTAATACGCCGGATGTCCCACGAGGCAGCAGCCTGCGGCACCCAAAGCCTTCAGGCGTGACAGCCCTTCTCGTATCAGCGCGCTGCCGATGCCCCGGCGCTGGTATTCGGGCAGCACGGATACCGGTCCAAGTCCGTACCAGTTCCGGGTGCCGTCCGAAATGGTCACGGGAGAGAAAGCGATATGCCCTATCACGCGGCCATCTGCTTCTGCGACGAGCGATACCGTGAGGGCCCTGGCGGCGCGCAGCGCCGCGACGATGAACTGCTCCGTGTGCTGGCTGATCTCCAGGGTCTGGAACGCGGCGACGGTCACCTCGGTTATCGCGTTCACATCGGCAGCGGTTTCACTTCGGATGACGATTTTCGGATTCATGGCGGGGCGGGAAAGACGGTGGAGAAGTGGAAACGGGTACATCTCACTCCGTCCCCTTTTTCGCTGGAGGGATAACTACTTAATACCTCCGTCTCTATTCATTGCCTTTGCTTTTTATCTCACCAAGAAGATCAGTCCTGATAAATACAAAATAACACCAATCGTTGCCGAAATTCTGTAGGCAATCGGTTCTTCAGTAGTCACGATAATTTTTCCAAGAAAAATTGTGTCCCTGGTAAACATTGAAGTACATACGATGATACCAAGGGAAAGAAAAAAAATTCCCGAGAAGCGTTCAGTTGCCCAAGCACGAAGAGATTCAGAAGACGAGACTGAGAATACCAGAACAGAAATTGCTGCCAGCCATAACAGTATCACTAATACGACTCTCGTTTTGGCATTCATACAATTGTGATCCGATGCATATGGGATTATATGTTCATGTTCACTTCACATAATGCATGAAATTTGCGTACGACGACTCCGCCACCTTGAACCACTGGTCGCTGGCGAGGGCGAATTTTTTCCACTCGCTGTAGATGCGTTTGAATACCGCGTTCTTGCGCGCCTCATCTTCGTACATCTCGAACGCCGTCTTGCGCGCCGCGAGCATGACGTCCTTGGGGAAGGCGTGCAGCTGTACGCCGGCCTTGAGCAGGCGCTGCAAGGCCGGTGGATTTTTGGCGTCGTAGTCGGCGAGCATGTACAGATTCGCCTCGGCCGCGGCGGCTTCGAAAGCAGCGCGGTAGGCCGGCGGCAGTTCCTGCCATTTCTTGAGATTCACGTAGAACGAAATCTGCGGCCCGGGCTCCCACCAGCCGGGGTAGTAATAGTGCTTCGCGACCTTGTGGAAGCCGAGCTTCTCGTCGTCGTAGGGCCCGACCCATTCGGTGGCGTCGAGCGCGCCGCTTTCGAGCGCGGGATAAATATCGCCGCCGGCCAGCGTCTGCGGCACCACGCCGAGGCGCGCCAGGATCTGGCCGCCGAGGCCGGGGATGCGCATCTTGAGGCCCTTGAGGTCGGCGATGGATTTGAGCTCGCGGCGGAACCAGCCGCCCATCTGCACGCCGGTGTTGCCGCCGGGGAACATCACCACGCCATGCTCGGTGTAGAGGTCGCGCATCAGCTCGCGGCCGCCGCCGGCGTACATCCAGGCGATCTGCTGGCGCGCGTTCAGGCCGAACGGCACCGCGGTCTCGAAGGCGAAGGCCATGTTCTTGCCGACGTAGTAGTAACCGGCGGTCTGGCCGCACTCGACCGTGCCCTGGCCGACCGCGTCCATGACCTGCAGTCCCGGCACGATCTCGCCGCCGGCGAACACGCGGATCTGGAATTTGCCGCCGGTGATTTCGCCGACGCGCCGCGCCAGGCGCTCGGCCGCGCCGTAGATGGCGTCCACGCTCTTGGGGAAACTTGAAGCAAGACGCCAGCGGATCGTCGGGGATTCATCGGCGCGCACGGCAGCGGCCGCGCCCAGCAGCCCGACTCCGGCGCCCTTGAGGACATCGCGTCGTTTCATGTCATTTTTCTTGATGGTTTTGACGGACAGCGGACATTCTGCCCCAGTCATGCACCGGAGCCAAACGCTTTACGGAAGGGAACGACGGAAAGGATTAACGACTTTTGCTGGCGACAACCTTGTTACGGCCGCCCTGCTTGGCTTCCTGCAGGGCCTTGCTGGCGTGCGACATCAGCTGCTCGAGATCTTCACCATCCTTGTACTGGGTAACGCCGATGCTGATGGTCAGGCGGATTTTCTTGGAGCCCACGTTGAAGTCCCACTTGCTGACCGAGTTGCGGATGCGCTCGACGATTTTCTTGCCCTGCACCAGGCTGGTGTGCGGCAGCACGATGAGGAATTCCTCGCCGCCGTAGCGCCCGACCTTGTCCGGCATGCGCAGGGCGTCGGCGAGCACGCCGGCCACGTCCTTGAGCACGCGGTCGCCGCCGCCACGTCCGTAGGAGGCGTTGATTTCCTTCAGCAGGTCGATGTCGGCCATGGCGACCGTCAGCGGGGTGCGGTAGCGCTCGGCATGGGCCATGGCATCGAGCAGGCCGACGGTGATGCCGCGACGGTTCATGATGCGCGTGAGCGGATCAGTGATCGCCATATGGCTCAGGTCTTCGTCGTCGCCTTCACCGCGCAGGCGCCTGATGTATTGGTTGCGGATCGGGCTCAGCACCAGCCAGTAGATCGGCGGCGCGCAAATCACCGCGAGCAGAATGCCGTTGAGGAGGGTGAATCGGGTTCCGAATTCGAAGCCCAGGTAGCGCAGGGCGTACATGATCAGCACTTCGACGAGGAAGAGCATGACCGCAATGGCCAGCATGGCCTTGACCGCCGTTTGAACCTCGCTCCTAGCTTGCTTCACGAGACATCCCCGTTATTTTCTCTACCCGGTCTGACCCGGCCATTCCCTGGATTTTTCTTTTCCCTAACTATAGTCCATCAACTGAGGATGCAAGGTCGGGCGGGGCGGGGTTACAGGGACTGGAGCTTGGCGTATCCGATCACGAGCCACTTGGTGCCGGCGGCCTCGAAATTGACCTGCACCCGGGCATGCGGACCCTGGCCCTCGTAGCGCAGCACCACCCCGTCGCCGAAGGTCCCGTGGCGCACCCGGCTGCCGAGGCGCATGCCCCCGGCCGGGGGCTCATCGGCCGGCAGGCCGCGCGCCGGGCTGGATGGGGCATAGGCCGAAACCGCAGGTTTGGCGCGGATTTCCTGAAGCAACTCTTCGGGGATTTCCCCCAGGAAGCGCGACGGGCTGGTGTAGTGCTCGTTGCCGTGCAGGCGGCGCAGCTCGGCCTGGGTCAGCACCAGCTGGCGGCGCGCCCGGGTCATGCCGACGTAACACAGGCGCCGCTCCTCCTCGAGCCGCACCGGGTCCTGGAGCGAATGCTGGTGCGGGAACAGGCCCTCTTCCAGACCGGTCAGGAACACCAGCGGGAATTCCAGCCCCTTGGCCGAGTGCAGGCTCATGAGCTGGACGCAGTCCTGCCAGGCCTCGGCCTGGCCCTCGCCGGCCTCAAGTGCCGCATGCGCCAGAAACGAGGACAGCGGATCGAGGCCCTCGGCCTCGTCGTGCTCGTAACCGCGCGCGGCGTTGATCAGCTCCTCCAGGTTTTCCACACGCGATTCGGCCTTCTCGCCCTTTTCCTTCTTGTAGTGCTCGATCAGCCCGCTGCCGGCGAGCATGTGCTCGACGGTCTCGCCCAGCGCGAGCCCGGCGGTCTCGGAGGCCAGGCGCTCGATCAGTTGCAGGAACCCAAGCAGCGCCTCGCGCGCGCGGGCCGGCAACTCGGCGGCGCCGAGCAGTTTCTGCGCCGCGTCCCACATGGAAATTTTTTCACCCTTGGCGCGCTCGCGCAGCGCGTCCACGGTCTTGGCGCCGATGCCGCGGGTGGGAAGATTTACCACCCGCTCAAAAGAGGCGTCGTCGTGGCGGCTGGCCATGAGCCGCAGATAGGCGAGCGCGTCCTTGATCTCGGCGCGCTCGAAAAAGCGCAGGCCGCCATACACACGATAAGGGATACCCTCGTTGATCAGGCGTTCTTCAAACAGGCGTGACTGGGCGTTGGAGCGGTACAGGATGGCGCACTCGGCGCGCGCGTGTCCGCGCGCGACCCAGTCCTGGATGCGGTCGATCACGAAACGCGCCTCGTCATAATCGGTGTAGCCGGTGTAGAACTGGATCGGCTCGCCTTCCTCGCCCGCGGTCCACAGGTTCTTGCCGAGACGTCCGGTGTTGTGGCCGATGACGGCGTTGGCGGCCTTGAGGATGGTGCCGGTGGAACGGTAATTCTGTTCGAGGCGAATGGTGCGCGTGCCGGGAAAATCGTTTTCGAACTTGAGAATATTTTCCACCTTGGCGCCGCGCCAGCCGTAGATCGACTGGTCGTCGTCGCCGACTACGAACAGGTTGCGCTCGGGCCCGACGAACTGGCGCAGCCAGGCGTATTGAATGCGGTTGGTATCCTGGAACTCGTCCACCAGCACATGGCGGAAGCGCGCCTGGTAGTGCTCACGCATGGCCGGGTTGTCGCGCAGCAGCTCGTAGGCGCGCAGCAGCAGCTCGGCGAAATCGACCAGCCCGGAACGCTGGCAGGTCTCCTCGTAGGCCACGTATACCCGGCGCAGTTCGCGCTGGGTTGGATCGAGCGATTCGCCGAGGTCCTTCGGGCGCCGGCCCTCTTCCTTGTGGCCGTTGATGAACCACATGGCCTGCTTCGGCGGCCAGTAGGCCTCGTCCATGTTCATGCCCTTCATGAGCCGCCGGATGACTCTGAGTTGGTCCTCACTATCCAGAATCGTAAATGTTTGAGCCAGGTTTGCTTCTTTCCAATGGGATCGCAGCAGCCGGTGCGACAGGCCGTGAAAGGTGCCGATCCACATGCCGCCCACGGGCGTGTGCAGCATGGACTCGATGCGGCCGCGCATCTCGTGAGCGGCCTTGTTGGTGAAGGTCACCGCCAGAATGGAATGTGGCGAGATGCCCTCGACACCGACGAGCCAGGCCACGCGGTGGGTCAGCACGCGCGTCTTGCCGCTGCCGGCGCCGGCCAATACCAGCAGCGGCCCCGGCGGGGCGCCCACGGCCTCGCGCTGCACGTCGTTGAGATCGTCCATCAGGTGGGAAACATCCATCCCCGAATTTTACCAGAGACGGCGCGGCGTCCGTGGAAAATCAGTCCGCCCGGGATACGGTCCGTGCGCGGGGAGCGCAATCGGTTTTGGGTCCCGCCGAAGGCGGTTCTACTCCACCGTTACCGACTTCGCCAGATTCCTCGGCTGATCCACGTCCGTCCCTTTCGCCAGCGCGACGTAGTAGGCCAGCAATTGCAGCGGCACGGTGTAGAGGATCGGCGAGGTCCATTCGCCCACCTCGGGCATGCGGATCTTGGTGGTGTTGCTGGCGCGCACGCCGGTGCCCTTGACCGAGAACACGTACAGCTCGCCGCCGCGGGCGCGCACTTCCTGAAGATTGGATTTCAGTTTTTCCAGCAGCTCGTCGTTGGGCGCGACGGCGATGACCGGCATGTTGGCGTCCACCAGCGCCAGCGGACCATGCTTCAGTTCGCCGGCGGCGTAGGATTCGGCGTGGATGTAGGAGATTTCCTTGAGCTTCAGTGCCCCTTCCATGGCGATGGGGTAGTGCACGCCGCGCCCGAGGAACAGCGCGTGGTGCTTGTCCACGAAGCGCTCGGACAGGGCGCGGATTTCCTCGCTCAGTTCCAGCACTTTCTGGATGCGGCCCGGGAGCTGTTCCAGTTCTTCCACCAGCTGCTTTTCTTTCTCGGCGGTCAATCCATGCCGGCGCGCCAGCGCGATGGTGAGCAGCAGCAGGGCGGTGAGCTGGGTGACGAAGGCCTTGGTGGAAGCGACGCCGATTTCCGGGCCAGCGCGGGTGAGCAGCGTGAGTTCCGACTCGCGCACCAGCGAGGACTCCGGCACGTTACAGATGGCGAGCGAATGACCGTAGCCGAGCTTCCTGGTCTGTTGCAGTGCCGCGAGCGTGTCGGCGGTTTCGCCGGATTGGGAAATGGTCACCACCAGCGTTCCCGGCAGCACCACGTGCTTGCGGTAACGGTATTCGCTGGCGATCTCGACGTTGCATGGCAGGCCGGCGAGGCTTTCGATCCAGTAGCGCGCCACTGAACCGGCGTGGAAACTGGTGCCGCAGGCAATGATCTGAACGGCTTTGGTGTTGTCGAAGATCTGCCCGGCGGTGACGCCGAAGGCCTCTTCCAGGATGCGGCCCTTGCCGAGGCGGCCTTCGAGGGTGTCGGCCACGGCCTTCGGCTGCTCGAAAATTTCCTTCTCGGTGAAGTTGCGATACTGGCCACGATCCACGGCGTCGGCCGTGGCCTCGGACACGCGCACTGGCCGTTCGACCTTCTTGCCGCTGGCGTCGTAAATGGTGTGCTCGGTGCGGCGCAGGTCGGCCACGTCGCCTTCCTCGAGATAGATCACGTTGCGCGTCACCGGTGCCAGCGCCAGCACGTCGGAGCCGATGAAGCGCTCCTCGATGCCAACCCCGACCACCAGCGGGCTGCCCTTGCGCGCGGCGATCAGGCGGTGCGGCTCATCGCGGCTGATGATGCCGAGCGCGTACGCGCCCTCCAGCTCGCCGATCGCGGCCATGGCCGCCTTGCATAAATCTTTCTGTTTTTTCAGGTGGTGGTGCACCAGGTGCGCCACCACCTCGGTGTCGGTCTGGGAGGTGAATTCGTAGCCCAGCTCCTGCAGCTTCGTGCGCAACTTCTCGTGATTTTCAATGATGCCGTTGTGCACCACGGCGATGACGCCGTGGCTCACGTGCGGGTGGGCGTTGTCCTCGCTCGGCACGCCATGCGTGGCCCAGCGCGTATGGGCGATGCCGGTCTGACCCTCGGTCTTGAGCTGCTGGATGGAGTCCTCGAGCGCCTTGACCTTGCCGACGGCGCGCACGCGGTCGAGGCGTTCCGCGCCGCCGTCGCCGAGCACGGCTAGCCCGGCCGAATCGTAACCGCGGTATTCGAGACGCTTCAGACCCTCGACCAGGATGGGAACCACGTTACGCTGCGCGACCGCGCCGACAATGCCACACATTTGTTGTCTGCCTTTTTATTGCTAAAAAAATGGACAGGATTTACAGGATTAACATGATTAAATCTGACCATCCGTTCTTCGGATAATCCAGTAAATCCAGTTAATCCTGTCTATTTATCTTTGCTTTTTTTCACCGGCCGTTTCCAGCCGGGCTTGGTCATCTGCGGCGCGCGTGTCAGTGTCAGCTCGCCGGCCGGCGCGTCTTTCGTGATCACCGAGCCGGCGCCAATGGTGGCGCCTTCGCCCACGGTCAACGGCGCCACCAGCGCCGTGTTCGATCCGATGAAGGCCTTGTCGCCGATGACCGTCGGATGTTTGTTGGCGCCGTCGTAATTGCACACGATGGTGCCGGCGCCGATATTTACGTCCTTGCCCACCGTGGTGTCGCCGACGTAGCTCAGATGATTGATTTTGCTGCCGGGGCCGACCCGGGATTTTTTGATCTCGACGAAATTTCCCAGATGCACGTGGTCCGCGATTTCCGCCCCCGGGCGCAGACGCGTGAACGGTCCGAGGCGGCAATGGCTGCCGATGACGGATTCCTCGATGACGCAGCTGGGAAGAATCTGCGTGTGGGCGCCGATGGTGGTGTCGCGGATCACGTTGTTGGGGCCGATCTGAACGCCGTCCTGAAGCACGACCTTGCCTTCGAAGACCACGTTCACGTCGATCACCACGTCGCGTCCGCAGGTCAGTTCACCGCGCACGTCCAGGCGCGCGGGGTCGCGCAGGGTCACGCCCTGCTGCATGAGTTTCTCCGCCTGCTGTTTCTGGTACATGCGCTCCAATTGCGCGAGCTCCGGCTTGCTATTGACCCCGAGGATTTCGCCGAGGTCGCGGGGGGCGCGGGTGGTGATCGCCACCCGTTCCGCTGCCGCCATGGAAATTATATCAGTCAGATAGTACTCACCCTGGGCGTTGTGATTCCGCAGGCCGGCCAGCCATTTCCTGAGCTTTGCCGCCGGGGCGGCGAGGAAACCGGTGTAGACCTCGCGCACGGCGGCCTCGTCCGGGCCGGCATCCTTGCTCTCGACGATTCGGACCACCCGGCCGGCCGGATCACGCAGGATGCGGCCATAGCCGGCGGGATCGGCCAATTCGGCCGTGAGCAGGGCCAGACCGTCACCGGCGGCGGAAAGCAATTCCTGGAGGGTCTGTGGGCGGATCAGGGGGACATCGCCGTACAACACCAGCACGGTGGCCCGTTCAGCGATTTTGGGCATGGCCTGGGCCATGGCATGGCCGGTGCCTTTCTGCTCCGCCTGATGGACCCAGACGAGTCCTGTCCCGGGAAAGGCCGCGCGCACCTGTTCGCCGCCATGACCATAAACCACGTGGATTGCGTCCGGTTTGAGCATGTGCGCGGTGTCCAGCACATGGCCCAGCAGGGGCTTGCCGGCCAGGCCGTGCAAGACCTTGGGCAGGTCGGAGTACATGCGCTTGCCCTGGCCGGCAGCCAGGATGACGATTTCGAGGGGGGCGGACATGGGTCAGGGCGAAGCTTGCATCATACCCGCTAACTATAGAAAAAAGCGCCGGGGTGAGGCGGATTTATTGCAAAGTCGGCAGGTCGCCGGCGGGTCGGCCGTCGCGGATTTCCTCGGGGGTGGCGTCGCGGATATCCTGCACCGTCACCTCGAAGCTGATGTTCTGGCCGGCCAGCGGGTGGTTGGCGTCGACAGTAATACGGTCGCCCTCGATGCGGGTCACCGTCAGCATGATGCTCTCGCCCTTGGCGTTCTGCGCCTCGAACTCGGCGCCGACACGGCGCAGCTCGGGCGGCGCGTTTTCGATGTCATCGGTGAAGGTGAGTTTGGGATCGCGGTCGCCGAAGGCGTCGGCCGGGGTCAGTTGCACCGCCACCCGGTCGCCGACGGCGCGTCCTTCCAGGGCTTGTTCGATCTTGGGAAACAGGTCGGTGCCGGAGCCGTGCACGTACGACACCGGCAGGTCGCGGTACTCGAAGATTTCCCCCTTCTCGTTACGCACCACGTAAATGAGGGAAATAACCTTGTTCTTGGCAACGACGGCGGTCATGGAAACAGGATTCGGTGACAGGAAAGGTGCGGACGGCGCTTACTTGTGGGCGCGTTCGCGCAGTTTCTGGATGGCACGCAACTGCGCGATGGCCTCGGCCAGTTCGGCCTGGGCCTTGGCGTAATCGATGTCGACCTGGCGGTTGCGCAGCGCCTCCTCGGCGCGTTCCTTGGCCTTGAGCGCGGCGGCCTCGTCGATGTCCCGGGCGCGCAGCGCGGTGTCGGCCAGCACCGTGACCACGTGCGGCTGCACTTCCAGCAGGCCGCCGGAGACGTAGAACGAGAGCTCCTCGGTCGGCGTCTTCACGCGCACCTCGCCCGGCTTCATGCGCGCCAGCAGCGGCGTGTGGCGCGGCAGGATGCCGACCTCGCCGTTCACCAGGGTCGCCACCAGCATCTCCGCCAGGCCGGAGAAAATCTCCTTCTCGGCGGAAACGATGTCGACGTGCATGGTCAGTGCCTTCATGGGGTCCCCGTGCGCTGGCACGTCAGAGGGTCTTCGCCTTCTCGGCGACTTCTTCGATGGAACCGACCATGTAGAAGGCCTGTTCCGGATAGCTGTCGTATTCGCCGTCGACGATGCCGCGGAACCCGCGGATGGTGTCCTTGAGCGAGACATACTTGCCGGCGCTGCCGGTGAACACCTCGGCCACGAAGAACGGCTGCGACAGGAAGCGCTGGATCTTGCGCGCGCGGCTCACCGTCAGCTTGTCGTCCTCGGACAGCTCGTCCATGCCCAGGATCGCGATGATGTCCTGCAGTTCCTTGTAGCGCTGCAGGGTGGCCTGCACGTCGCGCGTGGTGCGGTAGTGCTCCTCGCCGATGATGTTCGGGTCAACCTGGCGGCTGGTGGAGTCGAGCGGGTCCACGGCCGGATAGATGCCGAGCTCGGCAACCTGGCGCGACAGCACCACGGTCGCGTCCAGGTGCGAGAAGGTCGTCGCCGGGGACGGGTCGGTCAGGTCGTCGGCCGGCACGTACACCGCCTGCACCGAGGTGATCGAGCCCTTCTTGGTCGAGGTGATGCGCTCCTGCAGGATGCCCATTTCGTAGGCCAGCGTCGGCTGGTAACCCACGGCCGAGGGCATGCGGCCCAGCAGGGCGGACACTTCGGTTCCCGCCAGCGTGTAACGGTAGATGTTGTCGATGAACAGCAGCACGTCCTTGCCTTCGTCGCGGAAGTTCTCGGCGATGGTCAGGCCGGTCAGGCCGACGCGCAGGCGGTTGCCCGGCGGCTCGTTCATCTGGCCGTACACCAGCGCCACCTTGTCGAGCACGCCGCCTTCCTTCATTTCGTGATAGAAGTCGTTGCCTTCGCGGGTGCGCTCGCCGACGCCAGCGAACACCGAGTAACCGGAATGTTCCACCGCGATGTTGCGGATCAGTTCCATCATGTTCACGGTCTTGCCCACGCCGGCGCCGCCGAACAGGCCGATCTTGCCGCCCTTGGCGAACGGGCAGATGAGGTCGATCACCTTGATGCCGGTCTCGAGCAGCTCCGCGCTCGCGGCCTGGTCTTCATAGGACGGTGCGGTGCGGTGGATCGGCATGCGCTTTTCTTCTCCGACCGGGCCCTTTTCGTCGATCGGGTTGCCGAGCACGTCCATGATGCGGCCGAGGGTCTTGGTGCCGACCGGCACCGAGATCGGCGCGCCGGTATCGGTAACCGACAGGCCGCGCTTGATGCCGTCGGTGGAACCCATGGCGATGCAGCGCACCACGCCGTCACCGAGCTGCTGCTGCACCTCGAGCGTGAGCCCGCCCTCGACCTTGAGCGCGTAATACACCTTCGGCAGGTGCTCGCGCGGGAATTCCGCGTCGACCACGGCGCCGATGATTTGCACGATTTTTCCGTTACTCATTTGCAATACCCCAAATAAATAAATTCCTTGCCACAGAGATCACAGAGGGCACAGAGAATAAAAACAAAGCTGTCTGCTCTGTGTTCTCTGTGTACTCTGTGGACAAATTCTTACACCGCCGCGGCGCCGCCGACGATCTCCGAGATCTCCTGCGTGATCGCGGCCTGGCGCGCCTTGTTGTACACCAGCCGCAGATCGTCGATGAGCGCGCCGGCGTTGTCGCTCGCGGCCTTCATCGCCACCATGCGCGCCGACTGCTCGCACGCGAGGTTCTCGATCACGGCGTGATAGATCTGCGACTCGATGTAGCGCGTGATCAGGTCCTGCAGCAACTCGTGCGCGTCCTCGGGTTCGTACAGGTAGTCCCAGTAGTGCTTCAGTTCCTGCGCTTCCTGCTCCGGCACCGGCGGCAGCGGCAGCAGCTGCTCCAGCAGCGGCTTCTGCGTCATGGTGTTGACGAAGCGGTTGTAGACGATGAACAGCCGGTCCAGCCGGCCTTCACTGTAGGCATCGAGCATGACCTTGATGGTGCCGATCAGGTCTTCCAGCCGCGGCCGGTCCCCGAGGTGCGACACATGCGAAACCACCGGAAAACCGAAGCGCTTGCAGAAGGCGAAACCCTTGGAGCCGATGTTGCACACCTCCATCTCGAGACCGCGGTCGCGCCAGCCCTTCATTTCGACCAGCGCGGCGCGCAGCAGATTGGTGTTGAGGCCGCCGCACAGGCCGCGGTCGGAGGTGACGATAATGAGCCCGACGCGTTTGGCCTCGCGCTCGACCGTAAACGGGTGGCGATACTCCGGGTGGCCCTCGTGCAAATGCTGGATCACATGACGGATGCGGGTGGCGTACGGGCGCGCGGCCTGCATGCGTTCCTGGGCGCGGCGCATCTTGCTGGCCGCGACCATCTCCATCGCACTCGTGATCTTCTGAGTGTTCTGGACCGACTTGATCTTCTTGCGTATCTCTTTGCCGACAGCCATGGCTTATCCGATGTAATTGGCCTTGAAGGACTTCGCCGCTTCGCGCAACTCGCCGGCCACGACGTCGTTGAACTCCGGCGTGGCGTTGATCCTGTCGAGCAGCGCCTGGTGCTTCTGCTTCATGTATGCCTGCAAGCCGTCCTCGAAGGCGCGCACCTTGTTGACGGCGACATCATCGAGCAGGCCCTCGTTGACGGCGAACAGCGTGACCGCCATCTCCGCCACCGACATCGGCGAGTACTGCGGCTGCTTCATCACCTCCATGATGCGGCTGCCGCGCTCGAGCTGCTTGCGCGTGGCGGCATCGAGGTCGGAGGCGAACTGGGAAAAGGCGGCGAGCTCGCGGTATTGCGCCAGCGCCAGGCGCACGCCGCCGCCCAGCTTCTTCACGATCTTGGTCTGGGCCGCGCCGCCGACGCGCGATACCGACAGACCGGCATTGATCGCGGGGCGCATGCCGGCGTTGAACAGGTCGGTGTCGAGGTAGATCTGGCCGTCGGTGATCGAAATCACGTTGGTCGGCACGAATGCCGACACGTCGCCGGCCTGGGTCTCGATGATCGGCAGAGCGGTGAGCGAGCCGGTCTTGCCGGTGACCTTGCCATTGGTGATCTTGGCCACGTGGTCGGCGTTGACGCGCGCGGCGCGCTCGAGCAGGCGCGAGTGCAGGTAGAACACGTCGCCCGGATAGGCCTCGCGTCCCGGCGGGCGGCGCAGCAGCAGCGAGATCTGGCGGTAGGCCCAAGCCTGCTTGGTCAGGTCGTCGTACACGATCAGCGCGTCGCGCCCGCTGTCGCGGAAGTACTCGCCCATGGTGCAGCCGGAATACGGCGCGATGTACTGCATGGCCGCCGACTCGGACGCGCTCGCGGCCACCACGATGGTATGGCCCATGGCGCCGTGTTCTTCCAGCTTGCGCACCACCCCCGCCACCGACGAGGACTTCTGGCCGATGGCGACGTAGATGCAAATGATCCCGGTGCCCTTCTGGTTGATGATGGTGTCGATGGCGAGCGCGGACTTGCCGGTCTGGCGGTCGCCGATGATGAGTTCGCGCTGGCCGCGGCCGATCGGCACCATGGAGTCGATCGACTTGAGGCCGGTCTGCACCGGTTGCGACACCGACTGGCGCTGAATCACACCCGGGGCGATTTTCTCGATCGGCGAGTGCTCCTCGGACTTGATCGGGCCGCGCCCGTCGATGGCGTTGCCGAGGGCGTCGACCACGCGCCCGATCAGCGCCTCGCCCACCGGCACCTCGAGGATGCGCCCGGTGCACTTGACGGTGTCGCCCTCGGTGATGTGCTTGTACTCGCCCAGGATCACCGCGCCGACCGAGTCGCGCTCGAGGTTGAGCGCCACCCCGAAGGTGTTGTTCGGAAATTCGATCATCTCGCCCTGCATCACGTCGGACAGGCCGTGGATGCGGCAGATGCCGTCGGTGAGGGAGACCACGGTGCCTTCGGTACGGGCCTCGGCCCGGACCTCGAACTTCTCGATACGGGCACGGATCAGTTCGCTGATTTCGGAAGGATTGAGTTGCATCGTTTGATATCCCGGTAATTTCAATAATTCAGATGCGTGGCCAGCGCCGCGATGCGCCCGCGCACGGAACCGTCGATCACCAGATCGCCGGCACGGATGACAATCCCGCCCAGCAGCGACGCGTCGACGCGCGTGGTGACGCGCACCTCGCGTCCCATCCGGCGCTTGAGCGCCTCGCTGATCTTGCGCTGTTCGGCGTCGGTCAGGGCATAGGCCGAGGTCACGTCGGCCTCGACGATGGCCTCGGCTTCGGCCCGGCGCATCTCGTAAAGTTCGATGATCTCCGGCAGCAGCGCCAGGCGGCGGTTTTCCGCCAGAATGCGCACAAAATTTTGCGCCTCGGAATCAAGATGCCTGTCGCCGATCTCGATGATGAGTTCGGCGAGACGCTCGCGCGGCAGGCGCGGGTCGTCGAGCAGGGGCTGCAGGCCGGCATCGCCCACGACCGCGGCCAGCAGGCCGAGCATCTCGGACCAGGGCTTGAGCCGCCGGGCGTCGCGCGCGAGCGCGAACGCGGCCTCGGCGTAGGGACGTGCTGTGGTGCGGCGTTCGGCCATCGCGCTAGAGTTTCGCCACCACGGAGTCGAGCAGCTTCGCGTGCGCGTCGCGGTCGATCTCCTTTTCCAGGATGCGCGTGGCCCCGGCCACGGCCAGCTCGGCCACGGCCGCGCGCAGCTGCTCGCGCGCGCGGTTGGCCTCGAGCTCGATCTCGGAACGGGCGGCCAGCAGCAGGCGCTCGCCTTCGGCGCGCGCATTCGATTTGGATTCGTCGATGATCCCGCCGGCGCGTTTGCCGGCCTCGACGATGACGTCGGCGGCCTGCTCGCGCGCCTCGCGCATCAGCTCGCCGGCCTTTTTCTGTGCCAGCTCGAGGTCGTGCTTGCTGCGTTCGGCGGCCGCCAGGCCGTCAGCGATGGTCTGCTGACGCCGCTCCATCGCCCGCATCAGCGGCGGCCACACGAATTTCATCGTGAACCAGACGAACAGCGCGAAGCTGATCATCTGGCCGATTAATGTGATGCCTATGTTCATGGCTCAGGCTCCTGGCCGAAACCCAATCGTTAGTTGCCGGCAACGGCCTTGAGCGCCGCGACAAACGGGTTGGCGGTGGTGAACCACAACGCCAGACCGACGCCGATCATGGTCACCGCGTCGAGCAGGCCGGCGACGATGAACATCTTCACCTGCAGCATCGGGACCATCTCCGGCTGGCGGGCGGCGCCCTCGAGGAACTTGCCGCCGAGGATGCCGAAGCCGATCGCGGTACCGAGCGCGCCCATGCCGAGGATGATGCCCACCGCCACCGCGGTCATGCCGTACAGAGTTTCCATTGCTTCCTCCGAAAAATAAAAAAGTTGAAAAAGGACCGAACCGGATCAGTGACTCTCTTCGTGCGCCATGGACAGGTACACGATCGTGAGCACCATGAAAATGAACGCCTGCAGGGTGATGATCAGCAGGTGGAAGATCGCCCAGCCGAGCTGCAGTACCCCGGCGAGCGGGCCGAGCAGCCAGCCGGCACCATACATCAGCGCGATCAGGATGAAAATCATTTCACCCGCGTACAGGTTGCCGAACAGACGCAGTGCCAGCGAAATCGGCTTGGCCAGCAGTTCGACCACGTTGAGCAGCAGGTTGGCCGGGAACAAGTACGGGCCGAAAGGATGCGTGAGGAGCTCTTTGGCGTAGCCCACGGGCCCCTTGACCTTGAGGCTGTAGAAAACGATGAGCAGCAGCACCGTGAGCGAAAGACCGAAGGTGGCGTTCAGGTCGGTCGACGGCACGACACGCAGATAATGCACGCCCAGCAGCTTGCCGAACTCCGGCAGCACATCCACCGGCACCAGGTCCATCAGGTTCCACAGGAACACCCAGCAGAAGATCGTCAGCGCCAGCGGCGCGATTACGGGGTTGCGTCCGTGAAAGGTGTCCTTCACCTGCCGGTCGACGAACTCCACAAGAATCTCGGCGAAATTCTGCAAGCCGCCAGGCACGCCGCTGGTGGCCCGGCGTGCCGCCAGCCCCATGATGACGAGAAATACGGCGCCGAGGGCGATGGAGAAAAACAGCGTGTCGATGTTGACCTGCCACAGGCCCTCACCCTGACGCAGGTTGGTCAGGTGATGAATGATGTAGTCGGTCGAGGTGACCGTCGCGGTGCCGGTGCTCATGTCCTGATCCACCGCAGCACCGGACCGGCCGGCAGCAGCGCCAGCCAGTAGCCCGCGAGTGTCACGACAAAACCGGTTAGCAGCGGCACGGCCGCCAGTTTCAATACCACGAGCGCCAGCGCGAACAGCCCGGCGGTCAGCAATAATTTCGCCGCTTCGGCCACGTAAAAGCTGCGCATGACCGCGTCAGCCGGCCGCACCCCGCCACGGAAGACATGCAGCGCGAAGTAAAGGTTGGCGATGACGTTGATCAGGCCGCCGGCCACCACCGCGACAGCAATGGCATGACCCAGCGCCACCCACGCCATGATCCCGGCCACCAGCGTCACCATCAGCTGGGCCAAAACGATTTTGTAAGCGGTTGCGATTCCGGTCATCGTCAGTGCAAGAGAGAGGTACGGAACTCCAAAGGGACCCGCACAAGCTGGGTATATTAGCTTTAACTAAAATACAGCGTAAAGAATAAACTATTGGGTTTCCGGCTGAATTGAGCGCGATCAACCGCGATTACCCGCCTGTTGCGCTCAGGTAAAACCGTTTTCGCGCCGGCGCGCAATATAAAGACGCCGCCTTCCGGATTCAACAATTAAGTGATATCCCGATAGAACCGGATTATCCCCGGCTCAGGCGATCTTCGTCAGGTTCTGCTTGAAGATGGCCTTGTGCACGTCGCCGATGCTGATGATGCCGACCAGCTTGCCGTCCTGCTGCACCGGGATGCGACGGATGCGGTTGCGAAACATGATGGAGGCGGCCTTCAGCACCGGCATTTCCGGTCCGACGGTAATGATCTTCTGGCTCATGAGATCGCCGACCTTGAGGCTCACCATGTTCTGATATTCGTGCTCGAGCGCCTCGAAATCCACCAGGCCCGAACTTGCCACCAGGTCTTCGAACTTGGGAAACATCCCGTGCAGGATGTCCTTTTCCGAAATCACCCCCACGATCTTGCCGGCGGCATCCACCACCGGAAGGCCGGAGAATTTGTGAAAGCACATGGTCGCGGCCACTTCCCGGACCGGGTCTTCCGGCCCTGCGGCACGAACGGAGGTGGTCATAATCTCTTTGACGAGCATCGGATATCTCCACGGTCGACGCTGCCCCATGCCAACCGACCCGGTTCAGCATGGGCATGTCTGCGTGGCGGGCAGCGGGCGCGTATGTTACCCGCTGGCACTGGTCCCTGACCAGAGCGGGGACAGGGTGGTCCGGAGACGGCGAGTCAGGGAGTGGAGGGAGGCGGTGTGTCCAGGTTCGGGGGACCGGCCAGCGGGGCTTCCGGTGCGGGTGCCGGTTCGGCCGGCACGGGCGCCGGCTCAGCCGCTGGAGGCGGGGTCGTGGCCGGCGGTGCTTGCGCGGCCAGTTCCAGCGAAATTTTCTGTGCCGCCTCGATCTCTTCCGGTTTCATGCCGGCCATGATCTGGTCGCGGCGCCTGGCGGCGAGCGCGCTACCCTGTTCCACGGCCCGCAGATACCAGGCCAGCGCGGTGACGTTGTTCTTCGGCATGTTGTAGCCGAACTCGTAGAGGATGCCCATCTCGAGCTGGGCGTCGGCATTACCTTGCGCCGCCGTCTGGCGCATTTTCTCAAGCGATGTCAGGTCCTGCGCCCCCGCAAGGAGCGGTGTGGCGGTCAAGCCGAGGATCAAAAAAACGGTTGCCGGTTTCATCAGCCTTCCCTTGCCTGTTCCGAAAATGTCTCTTTCTAGTTATAGACGCCGTTTCAAGGGGATAGCAAGTGGCGCTGGCCGGGGTTCCGACGACCAGAAGCCGTCTCAAAACCGTCGCGAGCGGCCGTCAGCCGGGCGAGGGTGAGGCGGAGCTTTCCCGCGGAGCCGGATGGCGCAGCGGGAAAGGAGCGTGTGCGCAGCAGGTTTTGAGACGGCTTCAGCGGATATGGGCCAGAATGCCGTCCAGCTCTTCCAGGGTGTTGTATTCGATCAGCACCCGGCCCTTGCCCTTGGCGCTGTGCTGGAAACGCACCTTGGCACCCAGCTTTTCCGACAGCCGCTGCGCCAGCGCGCGGGTATCGGGGTCCATGCGGCTTCCGGAGGGTTTGTGGCCGGCGGCGGGGCCCGCCAGCAGGCGCCGCACGAGATTCTCGGTCTCACGTACCGACAGGCCCTTGTCCACTACCTGGTGTGCCGCCTGGCTCTGGTGCTTGCCCTCGAGCGCGAGCAGAGCGCGCGCATGGCCCATGTCCATCTTGCCGGTCTCGAGCAGTTCACGCACGTCGGTATTGAGCGTCAGCAGGCGCAGCATATTGGTCACGGCCGCGCGCGAACGGCCCACGGCCTCGGCCACCTGCTGGTGCGTCATGTGGAATTCGTCGATCAGGCGCGTGAAGGCATTGGCCTCTTCGACCGGGTTCAGGTTCTCGCGCTGGATGTTCTCGATCAGCGCGATGGCGATGGCGGCCTCGTCCGGGATATTGCGCACCACCGCCGGTATGGATTCCAGCCCGGCCAGCTGCGCCGCGCGCCAGCGGCGTTCGCCGGCGATGATCTCGTAGTTGCCGGCGGCCAGCGGACGCGCCACGATCGGCTGCACCACGCCCTGGGCCTTGATCGAATCGGCCAGTTCCTGCAACGCCTCGGGATTCATGTGCGTGCGCGGCTGGTACTTGCCGCGCTGCAACTGGTCGATCGGGATCTGGCGCAGCTCGTCCTTTTCGACCGGCGCCTCGTAGGCGCTCAGCAGGGCATCGAGTCCACGTCCGAGACGCTGGGGTTTCTTGGTAGTCATCACGCTCATTGCCTCATGCGGCCACGACTTCTTCGCCGCGGCGCAGCATCTCGCCCGCCAGCGCCAGATAGGCCTGTGCACCCTTGGACTGCATGTCGTAGGCGATCACCGGCTTGCCGTGCGACGGCGCCTCCGCCAGGCGGATGTTGCGCGGGATGACGGTGCGGTAGAGCTTGTCGCCGAAGTGCTGTTTCAATTGCGCCGAGACCTCGTTGTCGAGATTGTTACGCGGATCGTACATGGTGCGCAGCAGGCCTTCGATCTCCAGTTGCGGGTTCAGCGTGTCGCGTATCTTGCGGATGGTGTTGAGCAGCGCGGTCAGCCCTTCGAGCGCATAATACTCGCACTGCATCGGAATGATCACCGACTGCGCCGCCACCAGCGCATTGACCGTCAGCAGGTTCAGCGCCGGCGGACAATCAATCAGGATGTAATCGTATTGCGCGCGCACGTTCTCGAGCGCGTCGCGCAGGCGCCGCTCGCGCCGCTCGATCTCGATCAATTCGACCTCCGCGCCGGACAGCTGGCTGTTGGCCGGCACCAGATCGTAACCGCCTTCGACCGGCACGCGCGCCGCCTCGATCGGCTCGAGGCCGATCAGGACTTCATACGTCGTGACGCGATTGGCCTGCTTGTTGACGCCGCTGCCCATGGTGGCGTTGCCCTGCGGATCGTTGTCGATCAGCATCACGCGCCGGCGCGTCTTGGCCAGCGAGGCGGCCAGGTTGATGCTGGTCGTGGTCTTGCCGACCCCGCCTTTCTGATTGGTGATGGCTATGACCTTGCCCATCGGACAGCTGCTCCTTCCGCGTCAATTCACCGGCGCCAGGATGACCATGTGCCGCGCGGCGTCCAGGCCCGGGATCGTCAGCGCCTTCACTTCGGCGCGGTATCCGTCCGTGACCGCCGCCAGCTCTTCCTGGGGAAACACACCCTTCATGACGAGGAAGCGGCCGCCCGGCGCGCACAGGTGGCGACTCGCGGCCAGCATATCAGGAATGGACGCGAACGCGCGAGCAATCAGCGTATCGAATTTTTCCGCCGGATGGAATTTCTCGACGCGCTCCTGCACGACCGCTGCATTTTTCAGGCCCAGTTCGTGCAGCGCCTGGGTGGCGAAACGGGTTTTCTTGGCGTTGCTGTCGAGCAGGGTGAACTGGAGATCGGGACGCGCCAGCGCCAGCGGAATGCCGGGCAGCCCGGCGCCGGTGCCGATGTCGAGCACGCGCGGCCCGTGCAGATACGGCAACACCGACAGGCTGTCGAGCAGGTGCCGCGGCACCATCTGTTCGGGGTCGCGCACGGCGGTGAGGTTGTAGGTCTGGTTCCACTTTTCGAGGAGTTGCAGGAAATTCAGCAGCTTTTCCACCGCCGGCGGCGGTAGCGCTACACCCATTTCGTGCAGGCCCTGTTGCAGGCGTTTTTCGAGCTTCATGGTCCTCCCATTTCGCCGCGGATTATTTTGGCGCGCATCCTGTCCTGCAATTTAAGCCCTTCGTCCCTTTTGCGCTATCCGCCCGCCGGACCCTGTCCTAAGCTTTTATTTAAACCGGCTTCAAACGGATTCTGGATATGAAGGCATTTTTTCTGATTTTCGCCACCGGCCTGCTCGGCCTGTCCCTGCCGGCACGGGCCGCCGACGAAGCGGAACCATCCGAGGCATCGGCCAAAGCGGCGGTGTTGATTCCCGGCGTTGTCACGCGCTCGCAGTTTACCCGCGACATCAAGTCCCTCGAACCGGTCGATGCCATATCGGCGCTCACGAACGATCTGACCCGCATTGTTTACTTCACGGAAATTCACGACATGGCCGGGCAGACGGTCATGCACCGGTGGGAATACAACGGCAAGATCATCCTGGAAGTACCGATCAAGGTGGGAACGTCGCGCTGGCGCGCCTACTCGACAAAAACCCTGGATCCGGCCTGGACCGGCGAATGGAAGGTCTCGGTGGTGGATGCCGCCGGCGGCACGCTGAGCGTCAACACCTTCAGCTACCTGAAACAACCCGAAACACCCACCTCCGTGGCGACCAACCCGTTGCCTTGATCGGGGCGTATCGGCGCAGCGGGTCAGCTCAAACGCCGAGCACGAACCACCACAGCACCACGGCGGAAAACAGTGCCACCACGGTAATCACGCCGCCCCACAGGCGCGGCCGGGCCAGCACCAGTTTATCCAGCTGATAATGCGGGGTATCGAGCGGCTTGGTCAGCTTGCGCGTGGATACCCAGCGATTGCTGGACTTGCCCCAGTGCTTGAGCTGGCCGGGCCTGATCAACGACGTCAGCCCCACCACGACCGCCGTCAGCGCCCCCAGCAGGATGAAGGCGACCAGGCTGATCCACAGGATGTCCCACAGACCGCCTGAATTATCCGTGGCGCCATAGAGTCGCGCCAGCAGGCCGCCGCCCTCGGCGACGCTCATGCCGGTGGCGATGATCGTGCCCTTGATCAGGATCAGTGTCGCGCTGGCCAGCAGGATCGCGCCCAGCACGCGCGGATAGCGCAGCAAGACGCGCTCGGTCGGACGCGGTTTTTCCAGCGGCTTGGTCAGCTTGCGCGTGGAAATCCAGCGATTGGAAAATTTGAAAACAGCACCCAGTTGCTGCGGCGCCGCCAGCATCAGCACACCGATACCAAACGCGAAGACATTGCCGATGATCAGCAGCACAACCAGGTAATACCACATACTGTCCGGGGTGATCTGCATCGTCTCGCCTCCAGTGCGCGTGGTTCCCTTGGGATCAACGTCCCCATTGTAGACGCTGTAATCGAGGGCGCCGCGGCGCCCAGTGCCGAAGGCGAATACTCGTTCAGCAACGGCCGCCGGGGCTTCGACTTGCATTATTCCTTGGGCGCACCTGCCGCCGTCTCCGAAGGGGCTGCCACCGCCCGAGGCGAACGCTCTTTCGGCGGTGGCAGCCACTGCGCCTCAAAGAACATTGTCTCATGTGGCAGCCCGGCGTCCTCCTTTCGAAAAAGCTTCGCCTCGGAAAGGAGGCGCCCTGCGCCTCGGGATCCGGCGGCTAGGCGCGGCGGCGCAGATGGATGAGCAGCAGCGAGATGGCGGCCGGGGTCATGCCGGAAAGGCGTCCGGCCTGGCCGAGCGTGGCCGGCCGGTGCGCCGCCAGCTTCTGGCGCACCTCGACCGACAGCCCATGGACGTTGTGATAATCCAGATCCGGCGGCAGCGCCGTTTCCTCATGCCGGCGGTGCAGTTCGATTTCCTGTGCCTGGCGCTCGATGTAACCGGCATATTTTGCCTGGATTTCCAGCTGTTGCGCGACCTCGGCATCGGCGACCGCCGGCCCCGCGCCGGTCAGGGACATCAGCGCCTCATAAGAAACCTCCGGACGGCGCAGCAATTCCAGCAGGCTGGCCTCGCGTGTCAGCGGCTGGCCAACGACGCGCGCAACGTCGTCCGCCGGCAGGGATTCCGGACGCAGCCAGGTCTGGTTCAGGCGCTCCTGTTCGCACGCGATCATTTCACGCTTGTCACTGAAGCGCTGCCAGCGTGCCTCATCAATCAAGCCGAGTTCGTGGCCGGTTTCGGTCAGACGCAGATCGGCATTGTCCTCGCGCAACTGCAGGCGATACTCGGCGCGCGAAGTGAACATGCGATACGGTTCGGTGACGCCGCGTGTGATGAGATCGTCCAGCATCACGCCGATATAGGCCTGGTCACGCCGCGGCCACCATGCTGTTTTTCCCTGTACTTGGCGCGCGGCGTTGATGCCGGCGATCAGGCCCTGCGCCGCCGCTTCTTCGTAACCGGTGGTGCCGTTGATCTGGCCGGCAAAAAACAGGCCCGGCAGATTTTTGGTTTCCAGCGTCGGCTGCAAGTCGCGTGGATCGAAATAATCGTACTCGATGGCATAGCCCGGGCGCGTGATCACCGCCTTCTCGAAACCTTTTATCGTGCGCACCAGATCGTACTGCACATCGAACGGCAGGCTGGTGGAAATGCCGTTGGGATAGACCTCGTGGGTGTTGAGCCCTTCGGGCTCGACGAAAATCTGGTGCCGGTCCTTGTCGGCGAAACGGTGGATCTTGTCCTCGACCGAGGGACAGTAGCGCGGTCCCACGCCTTCGATCACGCCGGTGTACATCGGCGAGCGATCGAGCCCGGCGCGAATGATTTCATGCGTGCGCTCGTTGGTATAAGTAATGTGGCAACTCACCTGGCGCGGATGTTCTTCGCGCGAACCCATGAAGGAAAACACCGGTGTCGGTTCGTCGCCCGGCTGCGCCTGCAGCGCCGAGTAATCGATGCTGCGGCCATCGATGCGTGGCGGCGTGCCGGTCTTGAGACGTCCCACGCGCAACGGCAGTTCGCGCAGGCGCGCGGCCAGTGCGTTCGACGGCGGATCGCCGGCGCGCCCGCCCTGGTAATGGGAAAGACCGATGTGAATTTTTCCGCCCAGGAAAGTGCCCGTGGTCAGCACCACGGCGCGGGCGCGGAACTGCACGCCCATGGCCGTGACCACGCCGGTGACGCGCCCGCCCTCGACGATCAGGTCCTCGACCGCCTGCTGGAACAGCGTCAGGTTTTCCCGGTTTTCCAGCGTCGCGCGCACCGCGGCCTTGTACAGCTGGCGGTCGGCCTGGGCGCGCGTGGCGCGCACCGCCGGGCCCTTGCGCGCGTTGAGAATGCGGAACTGGATGCCGGCGCGGTCGGTGGCGCGCGCCATCACGCCGCCGAGCGCGTCGATTTCCTTCACCAGATGCCCCTTGCCGATCCCGCCGATGGCGGGATTGCAGGACATCTGGCCGAGGGTCTCGATGTTCTGCGTCAGCAGCAGGGTCTTGGCGCCCAGGCGCGCGCTGGCCGCAGCGGCCTCGGTACCGGCATGACCGCCGCCGATGACGATGACATCGTAATGTTCCGGGTGCAGCATCTAACCCTCTGGACGAACACGGTAAATCAGGGGCGAAGGATCATAAGCCACGCGCGCGCGAATTTCACCTTCGGGCGGTTTCGGCTATAACTTTGAGAGGACCACCCGGTCTTACGTGAATACCCGGCAACACACATGGCCCTCGCCCCGGAAAAACAGAATCAGCCCGCCCACATTCTGGATACGGTTATTAACCGGATCGGTCAGATCGTGCTCGGCAAGGAACGCCAGGCGCGCTTGTCGCTCGCCTGTCTGTTGGCGCGCGGCCACCTGCTGATCGAGGACCTGCCGGGGGTGGGCAAGACCACGCTGGCGCATGTGCTGGCGAAGGTATTGGGGCTGCAATTCCAGCGCATCCAGTTCACCGCCGACCTGCTGCCGGCCGACATTCTCGGCGTTTCGATCTACCAGGCCGACACCAAGAATTTCGTGTATCACCCGGGGCCGGTTTTCTCGCAGCTGGTGCTGGCCGATGAAATCAACCGCGCCACACCCAAGACCCAGAGCGCGCTGCTCGAGGCCATGGAAGAGCGCCAGGTCACGGCCGACGGCGTGACGCACAAGCTGCCACAACCGTTTTTCGTCATCGCGACGCAGAACCCGCATCACCTGATCGGCACCTTTCCCCTGCCGGAGTCACAGCTCGACCGCTTCCTCATGCGCATCGAGATGGGCTACCCGGACCGCGCCGCCGAGCGCGCGCTGTTGAAAGGTCGCGACCGGCGTGAGCTGGTCGAATCGTTGCAGCCCGTGATCGGCGCCGACAAGCTCGCCGCCATGCAACAACTGGCGGCGCGCGTGCACACTGCCGATCCCCTGCTCGATTACGTGCAGAACCTGCTGGACGCCACGCGCCGCGCCGGCGAGTTCGCCGAAGGACTGTCGCCGCGCGCGGGGCTTTCGCTGGTCGCGGCGGCGCGCGCCTGGGCGCTGCTGGCCGGACGCGACATGGTACTGCCGGAAGACGTGCAAGCGGTCGCTCCATCGGTGATCGGTCATCGCCTGCGTCCCGCGAGCGGCGGTCGCACGGTCAATATCACGCGCCTGCTCGAGTCCGTTCCCATCCCCTGATGTCCGCCGCGCCCGCCGAAGTCGTCCTGGGGCGCCGACAGCTGTTCATGCTGCCGACCCGTTTCGGGCTGCTGTTCGCGGCCTTGCTCGTGGTGCAGCTGCTGGCGGCGATTAATTACGGCAACGGGCTCGCCTACGCGCTCACCTTCCTGCTCGGCTCGCTTGCGGTGGTGTCCATGCTCTACACCCACCGCAATCTTTTCCGGTTACGGCTCAGTGCCGCCGCATGTGCGCCGGTGTTTGCCGGTGAAACGGCGATATTCAGAATTCATCTTGCGAACGACAGCGACACACCGCGTTTCGGCGTCGTCGTCATGCATGACAAAAAGGAAATCGCGCGCGTGGACATCGCGCCGCGCGGCTCGGCCGACGTCAACCTGAGCGTTCCGGCCGTGAAACGCGGTCCGCTCACCATGCCGGCGGTGACGTTGATCACTCGCTTTCCGCTTGGCCTGCTGTATTCCTGGTCGCGGCGCGTGCTGCTGGAACAAACCTGTCTGGTCTATCCGCGGCCGGCACTACCGACCCCGCTGCGCACCCTCGCGGAGGTCTCGCTCGAACCTGTGGTGGGAATCCGGGCCGGCGGCGACGATTACATCGGCGCACGCGAGTTCCAGCCCGGCGATTCGCCACGGCACGTGGACTGGAAAGCCGTGGCGCGCGGGGAGCCCTGGCACGTCAAGCAATTCGGCGGCGGTTATCAGGCCACGGTCTGGTTTGACTGGGACACGCTGGAAGGCCTCGACACGGAAACGCGCCTCTCGATTCTGACCCGTTGGGTGCTCGATGCCGAGCATGAAGGCACGCTCTACGGCCTGCGTCTGCCGGAGCGGTCGCTCAATCCGTCGAACGGTGAAGCGCATCAGCACGAGTGCCTGAAGCGACTGGCGCTGTTCGGGCTGAAACCATGAACGCCCTGTCAGTCGACCGGCGCGTGCTGCAGAGCCTGATAGCCGCCGGAGGTTTCGCGGTGGCGCCACACGCCTTCGAGCTGCCCCTGTGGATCATTGGCGTATTTGTCGCCAGTGCTTCCTGGCGCTATGGCATCGAGGTTTTCCAGTGGTATCGCCCGGGCCGGCTGGTGCGCTTCGGTCTGATGCTGCTCACCCTGGCGGCGGTGTTCCGTCAATACCATACGCTGCTCGGGCGCGACCCGGGCATGGCGCTGCTGATCACGCTGATCGGTTTGAAATTCCTGGAACTGAAAACAACGCGCGACTTGGTCGTCAGTCTTTTTGTTTTTTATCTCATCATCCTCGGCAGCTTTCTCTATGGTCAATCGCTCTGGCTCGGCGCCTGGGCACTGCTCGCGACGACCGCGAGCACGGCGGCGCTGGTGCATCTGACACAACCCACGGGGCTGGACCGGTCGCAGCGGTTGCGTCTGTCGGGTGTGATGCTGGCCAAGGCCGCGCCCCTCATGCTCGTCGTCTACCTGCTGTTCCCGCGCATCAGCGGCACGCTGTGGGGCCTGCCGGCGGACGCCCATAGCGGCCTCACCGGCATGCCGGACACGATGCAGCCGGGCAGCATACGGAGTCTCAGTGAATCCTCCGAGGTTGCCTTCCGCGTCGACTTTGACGGCGCCCCGCCCAGGCAGAGCGAGCTCTACTGGCGCGGGCTGGTGTTTACCGGCTTCGACGGGCGCGGCTGGCAGCGAGTCCAGGCGCCAAAAGCGGAAGTCACGCCGTTCGTTCCGCAGGGCGAGGCGAGGCGCTATCACGTTACGCTCGAACCCAGCAACAAGCCGTGGATGCCGGCGCTCGACCTGCCGGCGATACGGCCCCAAGGGGCGCGCTATGGAGCGGACTTCACGCTCGAACACCGCGAGCCGATCCGCGAACGCCTGAATTACACGCTGACCTCTTATACCCGTTACAACACCGGGGCGCTCGAGCCAGCGGAACGCGAGCACGCATTGCAACTGCCGCCGGACGCCGGGCCGCGCGCCCGCGCCCTGGCTGCGCGATGGCAGCGCGAAAACGGCAACCCGCAGCAGATCGCGCAGGCTGCCCTCGATTATTTCCGCCGGGAAAACTTCGTTTACACCCTGAGCCCGCCGCTATTGGGCGACAACCCGGTGGACGAATTCCTGTTCGGCACGCGCCGCGGCTTCTGCGAGCACTATGCCGCGGCCTTCGTGGCGCTCATGCGCGCCGCCGGTATCCCCAGCCGCGTCGTGGTCGGCTACCTCGGCGGCGAGCTCAATACTGCCGGGGACTATCTGATCGTGCGCCAGTCTGACGCCCATGCCTGGGCCGAGATCTGGCTGGCGGGGCGCGGCTGGGTGCGCGTGGACCCGACCGGCGCCATCGCCCCCGAGCGCATCGAACTCGGGCTCGACGCCGTGCGCCGCCTGGAACAGCAGGGACTGGCGTTGGGCAGCCTTTCCAGCGATGCGGTTTTGCGCGTGCTGGAGCTGGGCTGGTTCGAGGTCATGGCACGGCAAGCGCGCTGGTACTGGGATTACACCAATCTCGCGTGGTACCGCTGGGTGGTGGACTATGGCAAGGAGCGCCAAGAGCGGTTGCTTACATCGCTTGGGCTCGAGGATATTTCCTGGGGCCGGTTGACCGGTTTGTTGACCACTGGTGTGCTGCTGGTCATGCTGATTTATGCGCTGCTGTTATGGCGCCCGAAAAAATCCACCGACCCGGCGCAGGTGGCCTATCTGCGCTTCTGCCGCAAGCTCGCGCGCGCCGGCCTGACGCGCGCGCCGCACGAAGGTTCACATGCCTTCGCCGCGCGCGCCGCGCGCCAGCGTGCGGACCTGGCGATGTCGATTTCGGAAATCACCGGACTCTATGAAGATCTGCGTTACGGTCGCGCCACATCTGACCGCAAGAAATCCGTCTCTCTGAAAAAACGCGTCGCGAATTTCCGCGTTTAAGCGCGTTCAGGCCTCTGCGGTTTCTTCCTGCTCGGTTTCGGACTCTACGCGTGCGCGTATGTCGGGCGGAAGCCCGGCGGCGGCCTGCTCGATGACGCGCGCCATCATCATGTAGCGCCACCAGTATGTGGACTTGATGGCGCCAAGGATATCGTCACGCAATGCTTCCGAGATGCCAAACTCGCCGCGGCGCTGATCAAGCGCGTACACCGCTTCACGGAACTTGAGCGTCACCGCGGCCGTGTAATACAGCATCCAGTCTTCCGAGTCCCTGAGGCGGATCTCCGGAAATTCGAAATAGGGCCGCGTCACGGACTCGATTTCAAGCGTTTTCATTTCCTGCACCAGCTGGAAGCAGCGCAGCATTTCTTTTTTGGAAAAACCGAAGTAAAGGCTCGCGTGGGTGTGCAAATTGAGGCCGCCGATCCAGGCAATCTGGGCGTAAGGGTCGTCTCCGGCCGGCAACGCATCTCCCGGACCACTGACCCACCCGTCCACCGCGCATACCACCGTGCACAACTCTTCAACGTATTTGTAATCGTTGAAGCGCGCAGCAAATTCCTGGTGGCCCTTGAAGAAGCTCTGAAAATATTCGCGGTCGAGCTTCATGAGGGGGCGCATGCTGTCGATAATGGCGCGCCGCGCGTTGTCACAGTGTGCCTGCTCCTGCAGGCATTCGTTCTTCTCGCGCATCGCGGTGCGCAACTGTTTCATCGCTTCCGCGCGGTCTCTTCCTTCCTGTGCATCCGACGACTTCCTGATGTCTCCCATGTCACTCTCCATGTTTGCGTGTTTGGTGGACGGCGCCAAAATCCATGCCGCGGCCCATTCTGGCGCCGGGCGGGGCGCACTGCAACGGATTGCTATTTACCGATGCAAAAGCTGGAAAAGATTTTCCCCAGCAGATCCTCCGGCGTGAACTCGCCGGTGATTTCGGACAGCGCCTGCTGCGCCAGGCGCAGTTCTTCCGCCAGCAACTCCCCGGCGTGCGATTCCCGGAGCCGTGCCTGACCCTGAACCAGGCAGGCCTGCGCGCGGCGGATGGCATCGAGATGGCGCCGGCGCGCCATGAAGGTGCCTTCGCCCGCGGTCTGGAATCCCATGCACTCTTTCAGATGCCGGCGCAGCGCATCCAGGCCGGCACCGGTTTTGACCGACAGCGCGATTTCGGTTTCATCCGTTTTTTTTGTCATGCCGGCGGCACGGCCGGTGAGATCAATCTTGTTGCGGATCACGGTGCGCGGAAGTTTCTCCGGGACATGTTGCAGGACTTCGGCCGGAAGCACCTCGTGGGCTGAGTCGTCCAGCACCAGCAACACGCGGTCGGCGCGCTCCATCTGCTCGCGCGCGCGGCGGATACCCTCGGATTCGATCTCGTCGCGCGATGCGCGCAGGCCGGCGGTGTCGACGATGTGCAGCGGCATGCCGTCGAGATGGATGCGTTCGCGCAAGACGTCGCGCGTGGTGCCGGGAATGGCGCTGACGATGGCGGTGTCGCGCGCGGCCAGCGCGTTGAGCAAACTCGATTTGCCGGCGTTCGGCGGGCCGGCCAGCACCACCGTCATGCCGTCGTGCAGCAGCACGCCCTGCTGCGTGGAAGCGAGAAGCTTTTCGATGTCCTGCGCCAGCACGTCGAGCTCCTGCGTCACGCGTGCGTCCGCCAGGAAATCGATTTCCTCCTCCGGAAAATCGATCGCGGCCTCGACGTACAGGCGCAGGCGCGTGAGGCCTTCGACCAGCGCATGCACGCGTTGCGAAAACTCGCCCTCGAGCGAGCGCAGCGCCGAGCGTGCGGCCGTCTCCGAACCGGCCTCGATGAGATCGGCTACGGCCTCGGCCTGGGCCAGATCGAGCTTGCCGTTCAGGAAGGCACGTTCGGAAAATTCACCGGGGCGCGCAAGGCGTGCGCCGAGCTCGAGGGCACGATTCAACAGCATGTCGAGCACCACCGGCCCGCCGTGACCATGCAGTTCGAGCACGTCCTCGCCAGTGAATGAATGCGGCGCGGGAAAAAATATCGCCAAGCCCTGATCGATGGGTTGACTTGCCGCATCCAGAAAATTCGCGAAACTCGCGTGGCGCGGCTTGGGGAGTTCACCGAGCATACCCTCGGCGATGTGGCGTGTGGCGGAACCGGAGACGCGCACGATGCCGATGCCGCCACGCCCGGGCGGCGTGGCAACAGCGGCAATGGTGGCGGCGGGGATCACGGCCGGTGTGATACGGCGTTACTTCTTGCCCTCGACGACGCGCGTGATGCGCCACTGCTGCGCGATGGACAGGATGTTGTTCACCGTCCAGTACAGCACCAGGCCCGCGGGGAAGAACAGGAACATGGCGGTGAACATGAACGGCATCACCATGAACACCTTCTGCTGGATCGGATCGAGCGGCTGCGGATTGAGCTTCTGCTGCACGAACATCGAGGCGCCCATGATGATCGGCAGAATGTAATACGGATCCTGCGACGACAGGTCCTTGATCCACAGGACCCACGGCGCCTGGCGCATCTCGACGCTCTCGAGCAGCACCCAGTAGAGGGCGAGGAACACCGGGATCTGTATAAGAATAGGCAGGCAGCCGCCGAGCGGGTTGATCTTCTCGGTCTTGTACAACTCCATCATCGCCTGGTTGAGCTTCTGGCGGTCGTCGCCGTAGCGCTCCTTGAGCGCCGCCATCTTGGGCTGCATCTTGCGCATGTGCGCCATCGACTTGTAGCTCTTCGCCGACAGCGGATAGAACACGGCCTTGATCAGCACCGTGAGCAGGATGATGGCCCAGCCCCAGTTGCCCAGCAGCCGGTGCAACCAGGACAACAGCCAGAACAGCGGTGCGGAAATGACGGTGAGGAAGCCGTAATCCACCGTGAGATTCATGCCCTCGGCCGGCAAGGTCTTGAGAATCTTCTGTTCCTTGGGGCCGGCGTACATCGAGGCGCGGATAACGCCGTTCCCGCCAGGCGCTATTTTGGTCGGGTTCAGGTTCTTGAAGCCGAGCACGTGGCGCGTGCCATCCGGCACATCGGTGTAGAACTCGTTGCGCTGGTCCGGCGCCGGCATCCACGAGCCCACGAAGTAATGCTGCAACATCGCCACCCAGCCGCCCGTGACTTCGCGCTTGAGCGGCTTCTCGGCCATTTTGTCGAGCGGGATTTTTTCGTATTTGTTTTCGGGGGTGTAAATCGCGCCACCGGTGTAGCTCGGCGCCACGCTGAAAATACCGGTGGTGGCGGTGTGCATGCGCTGGAACTGGCCGTACAGGTAGCCCGTCCACTCGCGTCGCGTGTCATTCATCACCGCGAACTCGACGTCCACCACGTAACTGCCGCGACGGAAAATGTAGGTCTTGGTGTAACGCACGCCGTCGGGGGCGCGCCAGCTCAACGGCACGCGCAGCTCATTCTGGGCGTCGGCCAGGGTGTAGCGGGTGGCCTCGGCCGTGAACAGCGTGCGGTGGGTGGGGTATTGCCCCTCCAGACCAATCAGGCCCGACTGGGCGATGAACAGTTCCGGTCCGGCATCTCGCATCAGCGGGAACGCCTCTGCCGGCTTGTCCAGGGCCACCGGGTATTGGCGCAGACTCAGCTCGCGCACATCGCCGCCCTGACTATCAATCACGGCATCCATCACGTCAGTGCGTACCTGGATGCGCGCGCCGCTCGCCAGCACCTCGGCGGGTTTGGGAGTTGCCGCCGTGGCCTCGGCCGCGCGCGTTACCGGTGCCTGCGGCACCCCGGGGGCGGTGGCTGGCGCCGGTGCGCCGGGAGCCGTCGTACTTGCCGGAACCGGCGGCGGGACATTGTGTTGTTCCCAGGCCTGCCAGATCAGCATCAACACCATGGCCAGCGCGAAGAACAGGAACAGGCGTTGATTATCCATGGCGGTGGGCGTGGTCCGAATGAGAGTGCGTGACGGGAGGTACCGGATCGTAGCCGCCGGCGTGCCACGGGTGGCAGCGCAATAGCCGGCGCAGTGCCAGCCACGAACCGCGCGCGCTGCCATGGATTTCGATCGACTCCAGCGCGTAATGCGAACAGCTCGGGTGAAACCGGCAGGCCTGTCCGAACCAGGGGCTCAGCAGATAGCGATAGGCACGAATCAGGGCGATCAGGATTTTTTGCACCGTTGCTCTACCTTTTCCCATAATTGCTGCAGCGAGGCACGCAGCGAGGCGGTTTGCGCCCGACCAGCCTTGGGGCTCGCCACCACCACAAAGTCCAGGCCTTCCAGCTTTTCCTGGCGGCCACGGAACGCCTCGCGTATCTGGCGTTTGACCCGGTTACGCACCACCGCCCGGGGCGATGTCTTGCGCGACACGACGACCCCTAAACGCCCGAACGGATGTGGATTGGGAAGCGCGTAAATGCCGAAAAAATCATCACGCCAGCGCAGGCTGCCCTTCAACACCGTCTTGAACTCCGCCGGCCGCCGCAACCGGTGCGATCGGGGGAGCCCGCGACGGGCGTGCGGCAAGATCAGGCGCTCAGGCGCTTGCGGCCCTTGGCGCGGCGCCGGGCAAGTATGCGGCGTCCGCCGGTGGTCTTCATGCGGACACGGAAGCCGTGGGTGCGCTTGCGTTTGAGCACGCTGGGTTGATATGTGCGTTTCATCGGGTCGGTTCTTGGCTGTCGGTGGTTCTCGCCGCCACCTTGGCGGCAAAAAGGGCGGCAAACTTACTGCCTCTCAGCGAGGTTTGTCAAC